>NZ_BLAY01000083.1 GCF_020521235.1 Microseira wollei NIES-4236
AGCTTGCACAGCTATTCACAAAAAGGATGGTTATTCGTATGCGGCATAGACCTTGCCCCTCCTTTCCTCTCACCGCCAAAGGTCGTACCGTTATGGCGGGAGTCTCCAGGAGGGAAGACAGATGAAAACAAAAATATACCTTTAGCGCGATCCTGGCGGTAGTTCTAAATGCTGAATCAGAAAAAAAATCAGCCTTCGGCGTGACCCTGGTGTCAGCCCTAGGGTAGTATGTTGCTCTAGCCTTGAGTTAGTAACCTATAAATCGATTAGCTAATCGGTTAAAAATTCATCATAAAAGGGACGGATCTCATGGCTATTCAACGTGGTTCTAAAGTACGAGTTCTGCGGAAAGAATCCTACTGGTTTCAAGATATAGGAACGGTGGCTTCTGTTGACCAGAGCGGCATCAAATATCCGGTTATCGTTCGCTTTGAAAAGCTTAACTACGCAGGCGTTAATACTAATAACTTTGGTATGAACGAACTCGAAGAAGTGGCAGGAGCGCAAAAAAGCACGCCCGCAGCTTCTGGCGGTTACCAAACCAAACTCGACGCAGGTCGCCGCAAAACAGGTGTTGATATGCCAACCGATGGCAAACCAACTGCTGCACCAGAGTCTGGAGAAGGTAGCTCTGTAGTAGCAGGATCTCCAAATCAAGGAACTGAATCTCGTTAAGTTGTGCCGGAATTACCCGAAGTAGAAACAGTTAAACGCGGTCTGAATCAAGTAACCTTGAACCAGCAAATCCAGGGTGGAGATGTTTTGCTCTCCCGCACCATCGCCCACCCGTTTTCTGCTGTCGAGTTTTTGGCTGGGGTTAAAGATGCTGCAATTGTGCAGTGGCATCGCCGGGGGAAGTATTTGCTGGCGGAATTGGCAGTAGGAGAGGCGGGGACGCGGGGAGGCGGGGAGGCGGGGAGGCGGAGAGAGGAAGAATATGGTTCCATCCAAAATTCTGCGGGGTGGTTGGGGGTTCATTTGCGGATGACGGGACAATTGCTTTGGTTGCATCGCGATGCGCCTTTGCAGAAACATACGCGGGTAAGATTGTTTTTTGGCGAAGATTGGGAGTTGCGGTTTGTAGATCAGCGCACGTTTGGGCAAATGTGGTGGGTTCCGCCAACAGAAGCACCCCAAAATGCGATCGCCGGACTGAAAAAACTGGGGCCAGATCCTTTTTCAGATGGGTTTACTGTGGATTATTTGGTGGAAAAATGGCGCTCGCGTCGTCGTCCGATTAAAAACGCGCTTCTAGATCAGGAGTTAGTCGCCGGAATCGGTAATATCTATGCCGATGAAGCGCTGTTTCTCGCTGGCGTCCGACCAACTACCCTGTGTACGGAATTAAATCGGCAACAAATCGAACGTATAAGAAATGCAATTATCGAGGTTTTGCAAGCAAGTATTGAGGCGGGGGGAACAACTTTCAGTAATTTCCTAAACGTACAAGGTATTAATGGGAACTATGGAGGCGTGGCTTGGGTTTATAACCGCGATCGCCAACCCTGTCGCGTCTGCGGCAGCAAGATTGAGAAATTGAAGTTAGCAGGGCGATCGGCTCATTTTTGTCCCCAGTGTCAGTGTTGACCAAGACGACGCCCAGACGCCCAGACGGGGAGATGCTCTGCGCGACCGTTCTCAAGTGAGAAGCACCCGGTATGATGACAAACCATTTTAAAATGCAAGCAGGTATAGATGAAGAAGTGTTGAAAGAGTGAGCTATGGCAGTCAAAAAGGGCGATTTGGTGCGTGCGGTGCGGGAAAAGTTGGAAAACAGCGTAGAAGCGAAGGCTAGCGATACGCGGTTCCCGCCTTATATTTTTGATAGCAAGGGGGAAGTGGTAGACTTGCGGGGTGACTATGCCCTGGTCAAGTTTGGGAAAGTACCAACCCCAAATATTTGGTTGCGCGTCGATCAATTGGAAGCTTTTAAATGATAATGCCTTCCTCTGTTTGGCCAAACAATTCTCCGGCACGGGTTTCGATTATCGGTGCTGGAAAAGTTGGTAGCACCTTGGCGCAGCGAATTGTGGAGAAGAATATTGCTGATGTGGTGTTGCTGGATGTGGTGCCTGGTTTGGCAGAGGGAATGGCGCTGGATCTGATGCAGGCGCGAGGGATTGAGAGATGCGTTCGCTTCGTTTTCGGGACGAATAATTACGCAGATACCGCCGAGTCAAATGTAGTAGTTATTGCTGCCGGAAGTCCGCGCAAACCGGGGATGAGTCGCGACGATTTGTTGCAGGTTAATGCAAAAATTGTGGTCGAAGCAGCTAAGAAAGCGAACGCACATTCCCCCGATGCAATTTTGCTCGTGGTTACTAACCCGCTAGATGTTATGACTTATCTGGCATGGCAAGCTAGCGGGTTGCCATCTCAGCGCATTGTTGGTATGGCAGGCGGTTTAGATTCAGCCAGATTTCAAGCATTTATTGCTATGGAATTAGGCGTGCCGACTGTAGATGTTAGCGCGATGGTACTGGGAAGTCACGGCGATTTAATGGTACCTTTAACCCGATACTGCACAGTCAGCGGCATTCCGATTACCGAATTAATGGACAATGCAACCATCGAGCGTTTAGTTGAGCGGACTCGTAACGCCGGTGCAGAGATTGTGCATTTGTTGCAGACGGGGGGTGCTTATTTCACCCCTGCTGCTACTACTTGTTTGATGGTGGAATCGATTTTATTTAACCAGTCGCGGTTCATGCCAGCTTCTGCTTATTTGCAAGGGGAATACGGTTTAAAAGATATTTTTATTGGCGTTCCCTGTCGCTTGGGAAGCATTGGCGTTGAAAGCGTATTGGAATTAAATTTAACCGAAACCGAACGCGCCGCGCTCCATGTTTCGGCTCAGTCTGTGCTAAAAAATATCCAGCGTGCCAAACAATTAATGTAGGGTGCGTTAGGCGAAAGCCGTAACGCACCATTGGGTGGCAACTGGGTGCGGGTTTAAATAAACAGTCGATGATTCCATAGATAGTTGCTAAAACCCGCCCCTACATATCTGACCAATTAGCAATTAGCAATTAGCAATTACCAATGACCATCAAAAAAATTATTTCGATTGGATTGTTAGTTTTCATCCCCATTTCGATTGCAGCGGAATATTTAGAATGGGGTGCGCTGACAGTTTTTATCACAGCAGCGCTAGCAATTGTACCCCTGGCAATTTGGTTAAGTACGGCAACCGAAGAAGTAGCTATTGCAGTGGGTCCTTCGATTGGTGCTTTGTTAAATGCCGTGTTTGGTAATGCGACTGAGTTGATTATTGCTTTGGTAGCTTTAAAGGCGGGATTGGTTGATATTGTTAAAGCCAGTATTACGGGAACAATTATCAGTAACCTGCTGTTAGTGATGGGACTTTCGATGCTGTTTGGGGGAGTAAGATATAAAGAACAGGAATTTCAACCAATAGTGGCGCGGGTGAATGGGTCATCGATGACATTGGCGGCGATCGCTATCGTTTTACCTACAACGGTAATCTACACCTCGAATGGCGTTGAAGATGCAGCAATTCGCAATCTTTCCTTAATTGCGGCAATTGTATTAATCGCGGTTTATGCGCTAACGCTGCTGTTTTCTTTGAAGACTCATAGCTACCTATACGAAGTTGGATTGGTCGAATTAGAAACAGAAAATGGCGAAAATACAGAAGCAGAGAAGCCAAATTTAAAACTTTGGTTAGCCGTGTTGGTAATATCAACAATTGCCGTAGCGTTTGAATCGGAAATATTTGTTGGCGCGGTGGAAGAAGCGACCAAAGGATTGGGGTTAACGCCGCTGTTTACGGGGGTGATTCTTTTACCGTTAGTTGGCGGTGCGGCAGAATATGTTACCGCAGTCAGCGTGGCGATTAAAAATAATATGGAACTATCGGTTTCGGTGGCGATGGGGTCGAGTTTGTTAGTCGCTTTGTTGGTGGCTCCGGTTTTAGTTTTGGTGGGGTTTGTGATTGGTCAACCGATGGATTTGAATTTTAATCCATTTGAAGTAGTGGCGGTGGCGATCGCAGTCCTTATTGCCAATTTAATTAGTTTAGACGGACGCTCGAACTGGTTGGAAGGAGTGCTACTTTTGGCAACTTATATAGTTTTAGGAACGGCTTTTTATTTTCATCCGGTTTAGGATTTTGCTGGCTAATTGCTAATAGGTAATTGATTTAACCATTAGCAATTAGCTATTAGCAATTAGCGCTAAATTGTATCTGTATCGATATTCAATTCTCGCAGTTTAGCTGCTAATATTTCCGATTTTTGAGCTAACTGTTGTACTTCTTCTTCCGGCGATAAAACCAACTGTCCTTCTGGAGTGAAGTAGCGCAATTTTCCAGAGTGAATTCCCAGATACAATTGTAACTGGTGACTCCACAACAAACTTTGTGGGTTTGGTTCTATGGGTTGATACTCACCATCGACTAAATGGAATCCAGCAAATTCTAATGTATCGGGGTCGAACCAAAAATAATCGGGGGTGGGAAAGATGTCTTGGTAAATTTGTTTTTTTAATCCTCTGTCAGTGGCGGCTGTTGAGTCAGAAAGGATTTCTATAATTAAGTTAGGATACTTGCCATTTTCTTCCCAAACAACCCAACTTTTGCGGGGTTGCGGATCGGTTCCTAGCACCACAAAAAAATCGGGACCTCGGAAGTCTTCAGATTTTCGCCAATCAGGACTGTAGTATATGGTAAGGTTGCCAGCAGCGTAAAAGTCGTTGCGGTTTCGCCACAACAATTCAAGGCATTGTAGAAGCAGCATTATTTGCCGCAGATGCAAGTCGCTTTCCCAGGGAGGTTCGTTGCTATATAAATCGCTAGGTGGAAAGATAACATCTTTTGGCAAATCTGCGGTAGTTTCTAAATCTTTAGCGAGGGACATATAGCGGATTGCAGTCGGATGAGGTACACCTTGGTTTGTCAAGCGCGCAGCATTAATGCTGCCCGCACACTGCTGGCGCGAAAATTGCTGTACCTAGACTCGCTTGCAATCCGCTGTAACTTGAGGAGAGGAGTGGGTATGAGTCTAGTTTAGCGGAGTGGGATTTAGGCGATTGCTGAATCGGGAAGAATCCAGTGGGATACCTGCTACGGACACCCACTCGCGCTTCCCAAATGGGAGAGCGATACCTGCTACCCACACGCTACCCTTCGGGAACTGCTTCCCAGAACGCGATCCCACTTGCTTGCCAGACGCGATTGCTATTAGTATAAAAAGGATGCTCAAACTAAACTTTCGCGCATCTCTAAATTTAGATAGCAATCTGATACAGAGTGCTAGATAATGCTATGGAAGTCAGTGTAATTGCTGAGGTAGTTAAAGTCCCGTGGCAAGAAATTAAATAACGAATATGTCAGACAGATCAGAAACAAAAACAGGTCTACGCAGCAGTGAAAGTCAATCAACAACTCGCCTGCTTCTAGCATTGTGGGAGTTAGGAGCGCATAAAAGTGATGAGGTGAAAAGGGTAGATTTGACGGAAAAAATTAAACGAACCGGAGAGAAAGCTTCAGATTATCAGAGCATATTTGACAAATGGGAGCAAGAGGGAGCGGACGCATTCGAGATCAAAAACCGCAACAGAGTCATCTGACTGACAGAAAAAGGCGTGTAGATGCTAAGGGAGTCGCTTAATAGTGACGAATTTTTTGAGAGTGCTGCTATGAATTTAGTTTAGCCGACTGGGGTTGGGGCGATCGCTTAAACTGACTCCACCACTGGGGAAAAATCTAGTGGGATACCTGCTATAGACGCTGACTCGCAATTTTCCTGCCATTAGGCATACAGGATACTTGCGCTTCCCACATGGGAGAGCGATACGTGCTAGGCACATGCTGCGCGTGAAGCGAAGCTTTTGCCTCAGGGATACGCACTTGCTTGCCGGATGCAATCTCTATTAGTATAAAAAAGGGACTAAAACTAACCTTTCGTGCATCTCTAAATTTAGATACCCATGTCATTGGGAGTGCTAGATAATGCTAGCATTTTTAGTGGAATCGCTGAGAATGCTAAATTCCCTTGTTCAACAAAGTAAATAACGAATATGTCAGACGCATCAGAAACAAAAACAGGTCTACGCAGCAGTGAAAGTCAATCAACAACTCGCCTGCTTCTAGCATTGTGGGAGTTAGGAGCGCATAAAAGTGATGAGGTGAAAAGGGTAGATTTGACGGAAAAAATTAAACGAACGGGAGAGAAAGCTTCAGATTATCAGAGCATATTTGACAAATTGGAGCAAGAGGGAGCGATCGCATTCGAGATCAAAAACCGCAACAGAGTCATCTTCCTGACAGAAAAAGGCGTGCAATTGCTAAGGGAGTCGCTCAATAATCCCGAATTTGAGTTTGATAGTCAAATTGGCGCCAGAACCGCAAATGCCCTCTTGCGGTGGATGCGGGAGATGGCAAGTTCTGGTAATGGAGCGAGTGCGACGGTAAAAGAAGAGAAGGGAGAGGGAGAGATCGCATCCTACGACGAGTTTAAGTCTGTAGCCTTGGAAGTATACGACAAACTGAACAGCGACTACAACTTAGACGATCTAGTCCCGATTTATCAACTCAGGCGAGAAATTGGAGAACGTGTCAGCCGTTCTCAATTTAATGAATGGCTGCTGGAAATGCAAACTAATGACATTTTCCAACTAATCGGCGGTGAAATGCCCGGTATTACCCCAGAGCAAGTGGAAGATTCTATCAAGACCAAAATTGGCGGAGTGCGTTACTACGCCAAACGCTTATAGTTCTCAAAACCCATCTATTTTGGTTAGAGTTTACTACCTCACACACAAACCACAAACCATGACAAACCTCCAAGAAATTAATGCTGCTCTAGAGCGACAAAACCCCTTTGCCAAGCCTCCTTTTCTTAATGCACAAGATATTTGGGGTAAAGAATTCTTCGATTTTGAAAGTTTAAACTCTCATGCTTCTGATGCTGTATTTAAAGCACTTGAGCAAATTCGTGTGGGTCAATACCCAACCACTTCAATCGCCATCACCGCTCAAGACGGAACAGGTAAAACCCACATTATCAGCCGCATCCGTCATCGTCTACAGTCTCAAGGAGGTGCATTGTTTATTTATGCGAACAAATACGGGAATCTTCAGCAAATTAAACAAGGTTTCCAAACCATTTTAGCTGATAGTCTGGCAAATATTGGTAGCCAAGAAGTTCGGCAATGGCAAGAAATAGCAACAGATATGGCTAATGAGGCATTAAGAGCCGCTAACCCGAACAAAAATAATTTTTCTGCCAAACAGCTAATCCAGAAAATAGAGAATTTTGAAGAAACTAAACCTGAAGAATTTCAGAATTGGCTGAAAAAGCTTACTCAAACATTTTGCAGAATAAAAGATGTTAACAATCCTGATATTGTCAGAGCAATTTTCTGGACACTTTCAGACGAACAAAATCTTTATGCAATCAAATGGTTAGGCGGTCAAGAAATAGCCCAATATAAAGCGAACGAACTTGGATTACCTACACAAAACCAATCTTTCGATGCGGTTATACAAATCCTGAATCTGATTAGTGAATCCAACGAAATAGTTGTTTGTTTTGATGAACTAGATAGTCCAGAAATTGACCATGAAACATCTTTAACCAGAGCGCAAGTTGTCGCTGGGTTAATCAAAGAACTGTTTGAAAATCTCAAGCGTGGGGTTATTCTCAGCGTCATGATGCCCGGTGTTTGGAACAACAAAATCAAAACACTACCAGGGGGAGTGTCTGGTAAGATTTCTGCTCAAGGAAACCCGTTAGAACTCCAATATATGAATGGGGATTCTATCGTCCAGTTAGTGAGTTTGTGGTTAACGGAATATTACAAAGCGAAAAACTTAGTACCTCCTAATCGAATTTATCCATTTACAGAAAGTGAACTCAGGAGTCTGGCAAGCGAAAAACCAACTGTTAGACAAGTTTTGCAGTGGTGCAGAGATAACTGCAACCCTGGCGTAGAACCACCAAACCCAGTTGAAGTTGCTTTTGCTAAAGAACTGGAAGAAAATATGGGAAGTGCTTTAGATGATAATTTCCTCATTGCTAATGCGCTTCTGTTTAGTTTCCAGAGGTTGATCGCTCAAACAGTTGAACGGGTAACAATTGAAGATGTAACGGAGAAAGTGAAGAAAAGAGGTGGCAAGGATGATTACATTAATTTCAAGATAATTGGCAAAGAAAATGGAAAAAATATCAGCATTGGAGTTGCCGTCCTACAATACACTGGCGGCAAAGCTTTAGGCGCGGGATTAAGAAGGTTAAACGATTACGAAACCTTTGGTTTAACTCGCGGTTGTTTGGTTCGTTCCAAAAACAAAAAAATTACTACCCACATGGAAAACAACTATCTTGTACCTCTGGTTAAGCAAAAAGGTGGGGAAGTGGTGCCGTTGAAAGAGGAGGAAGTCAAACCCTTAATAGCGATTCATGCTGTTTATCAAAAGCGTGACGTTGACTATAAGGTGAGCGACTTACAGATTTTTAATTTTATAGCTGAGAAAGGGGTTGAGAAAATGCTAGGAGCTAGTAACCCTTTAATTCAGGAGATTCTCAGCGATCCATCTTATGAAGTTCCTAGCGAGATGATTGAAGAAGAACCCGTATTTTCAGAAGAAGCTCAAGCGGCTGATGTATCTGGTTCGGATAGTATAGAGGAGGGAATTGATAATTTACTCAGTCAGATAAATCAAGGCTGAATTTAACACTGCTTTATCTAATTTTTGGCATAACCCGTCCATATTAAAGCCCGCCAGGGATTCAAACCCCGCCCCTGTTAAAGCCCGCCAGGGGTTCAAACCCCTGGCTAATAGCGAAAGTCCGTTAAAACGGACTGAAAACCCAAGTCTTCCCAGTCGGTTTTAACCGACTTAAGCTAAAAGCCCTTGGATTTAAATCCCTGGCGGGCTGGCGGAATAGCAGATAATAACATAACCATATGACGCGACTCTATCTTGACACTGCAATTAGGCTACCTGCGCCAGATGTTGAAGCATTAATCCAAGGTCGAGCGATCGCTGCTATACCTCAACAATTTCTCGATCCGGGGCGGATATTTGCCCTATATCCTGCTGATGCGGCTAACTCTCCACCAATAAATTCTGAAACAGTCCAGATTAAAGCTTGGGCTAGATGCGAACTTTGCCAAATTTTGGATAAGTCTGAACCTTTAGAATCTTTGTCTCGATTAACTATTTGGACAACAGAAGCGTTAGAAAATATCCTATCCCAACGTCCTTATATTTTTCTGGCCTATTTCCGCGTTTATTTACTACCAGAACCATTAGAAATACCTGCAAACGAGCGGGGTCAATTTGTGGGATTACCCCAAGCAATGAGTGTTTCTGATTCTACCGCAGTGTTAAGCGAACGCACCTTCTCCCAACGCCGCCATCAGCTAGAAAACCGCCTCCCACCCCCGCATCCAGAATTAGAAGAATTACAAGCAGCAGTCGCTCAATTAAACACCCCCGAATCCAAACAATTAGACGAGCAAATCCAAATATTTTTAGGCTGGAAAGAAGCAGAAAATGCAACTGAAGATAATTCAGATTTAGCTTGGATTAAAACCATTACAAGTTTAGGCGATCGCAGCCAAGAACTGGATGAGAAAAAAAGCAACTACCAAGCTGGTACAGATTTTGAAAATATTGTGCGTAAAAGCTTAGAATATTTAGGTTTTACCGTCGATGAAGCCTACAAAGGCGGTGCAGGTGGCTTAGATTTATTCTGCTCAAAACCCTATCCTCTAGTTGGGGAATGCAAAGCCGGAAAAGCCATTCCCAGCCGTACCGCTGAAGAACTAATTAAACTGGGTGGAATGCGTCTGGATGAGTCACAATTTCAAAATGCAGCTAAATTAATTATCGGCCCAGGTAAGCCTTCTAAAGATGTTTTAACAGCCGCACAGAAATTCAAAATTAGTATTATTAATCCTATGAGCCTGCAAAAATTAACCGAATTGCAAGCACAATATCCCGGTTCTGTCAACTTATTTGAGTTGAAGAAATATTTAGAACCGGGACAAATCGATAACAAAATTGACGAGTATGTTGAGAAAGTAGTGAAAGAGGTTAAGCTGCGATCGCACCTCGTTAGTCTAGTCAAAAAATACCTGGAAAATACAGGACTAGAGAATGTTGGGGTTGACGCTTTACACGGTATATATTTCGGATCAAATCCAACTCAGCCATTAAAAACAGAGGAAATGTACGAAATTCTGCTCGAACTTTCCTCGCCGTTGACGGGATATTTGGGACGGAATAAGGGGAGCGATTGGAGGAGCGATCGCTTCTACTTCCTCCGCGACTTGACAGTAGACTTAAACATCAACCCCTCGACTAAGTAAATCAACTGAAAATAGGGCGGGCGAGACGCCCACCCCACAAGAGGCTGAATTGTCTTGTGGGGTGGGCATTCTGCCCGCCCCCCACCCCAGAAGCGGCTGAATTGTCTTGTGGGGTGGGCATCCTGCCCGCCCCATCTTTAACGCAATCATAACGGCTACCGATCCTCAGCAGGTGCAGTCAAGTACAGGCGGATAAAGTCGTCTGCTGCGGCTGGATTAATGCTGTACAGTCCATCCCTGATTTCCAGAATCGTCTCACCACCTGGATCTCTAACCTCATTCACCCAACGGCTGACATTGGCAGCTCTAATCCCCATCACGACTGCTAATCCGTTTTGGCTGATGCCATGAATCTCCAACACCTTTTTAAGGGCTTTGCCTGCTCTTCCCATGCTGAGATTGTGTCACGACTGCTCCCGATCTTGATCTGGAATATCCAAATAAAGCTGAATAAACTCATCTGCCGCCTCTGGGTTAAGAATCATCAGCGCTTTCCTAACTTCATATACCGCCTCAGCTACGGGGTCGCGAATTTCATTCACCCAACGGTGAACGTTCCCTCGTCGAATACCCATTGTCACCGCCAGCCGATTTTGGCTGATTCCATATTTATCCAGCACGTGTTTAAGCGCTTTGCCTGCTCTTCCCATGCCTCAGATTTTGTCAAAGGCTCATGACCAAGTAAATGCCCCCTTAAGGGGACATAAGGTGTAAAATGAAAACGTCTCCCATAGGGGACAATACCGTCTATAACAAAGTAAAAACCCAATGAACAAAAGCTTTTTCTTACAAACCGCGCCAACACCAACCTTTCCCAGCCTTCTGGGTGCGCTGGGCGATCCAATGCCAGGTAAAATACCCGTCCGCATCCTCGTCATCAGCACTCCCTTTGGCGTCAATCAAACGATTCACACCTTGCACGCTCTCCGTTTTGCCGATGTCAGTCTGTGGAGTCCCCTGTTACCCGCACCCAACCCAGGGGAAGTCATGAGTATTTTGACGCGATATCTGACCCTATAAGCGATCGCGCAGAAACCCGGTTTCTCAGAGAAACCGGGTTTCTGTTTCACCCCTTTTGTCATATTTCTTTAACATTTAGCCAAAAAAGCAAAAAACGGTAGCTTATAATACAGAAATAGAGAGAAACATTTATCTCATTACCCCGATTGACATAACTTGACAGGAGACAGACTTTATGAAACTCAGTTATCGCGGCGTCGCTTACGAATACGAACCACCTGCCATCGATATGATCGAAGGCGAAATCGGCGGCAAATATAGGGGACAGCCTTGGAGATGCAGCTATCCTAGACACATACCCGTACCCCAACCGGCACTTGATTTAAAGTATCGAGGGGTTGCCTACAGCACCTATGGGAAAGCGCCAGCAGGTGCGATCCCACAAACCGGCAACCCTGGCAAAGTCTCCCCCGAATTGGTAGAAACTCACCTAGCGAATATCCGCCGCCGCCTAGAACATAGATTGCAAGTTGCCAAAGACTCCGGCGATCAAAAATTAATTCGGATGCTGGAAGCCGAGTCAAAGCAATTAGTGAGATCGCGCTAGTTTTTACTAACGCAAGTTGCTAATTGCTAATTGCTAATTGCTAATATGAGGATTTTCTCTGACATTAACCATTAGCCATTAGCCATTTGCTTCTATTCCTGAGATAACTAGCAACTTGCGTTACTAACTAATTCGTAACTCCTCTACACTCGTGAGTAAATCTTGTGCTACCTTGACAAGATTTTGCAGATTTTCCGATGCTTTCTGTGCGGCTTCTTTTGAAGTATCTTGGGGTTTGAATTCGACTGTTTGAATAGTTGCGGCTAGACTTCGCGCAGTTTGATCCAGTTGCTGCGTATCATCGGTTATCGCGGGCGCTACCACATCCCACTGTTGTTTTACATTCAAGATATCTTCTAAAGACTGTTTGACTTCTTGTGCCAAGTTTGTGCAATCAGTCACTTGCTGAGTTTCAGCTTGCATTGCATTCATTACCGAGGTAATATCATCCTGCATTTGCTTGGTAATCTGTTCGATTTGTTGCAACGATTGCAAAAAACCGTTGCTTAACTGTTGTAAATTGTGAGCAACTTTCGCCATTTGCTTCCCTTTATCCCCCACACCCGTTGCCTCAATCGAAGCATTGAGTGCTAGCAAGTTGATCCGGGAAGCATTTCCAGAAACATCGGCAACATAATCCGAAAGTTCTGGCAAAAATTCCCCTAGTCGCTTGATTTTTGGCGGTGTTGTTCCTAAAAATTCTTGTATTTGTACAATTTGTGCCGCGCTTTGTTGCGCGACTTCATCCCCATTTAACGCCGTGGATGCGGTAACTTCAGCTAATTGTTCCACCTCCCGCCCATTCAGGGCAACCCGTTGTAGCGAATCGGTCATCGCCTCGATAGAATTAACCGCCGGGGTTAGTTGTTGAACTTGCGGTAGCGGGTAGGCGGCGAAAAATTTGGCGATATTTTCGCTATTGGTAACTTCCTGAGCCACTTTTTGGGCGCTAGTCTTGACTTGTCGCACCCTTTCTTGTAATGAAAGTGCAATCAAATTTAAACCGTAGGCGACTACGCCCAATTCCTCTGGCAATTTTGCCCTGGTTGTTACGGTAAAATCTCCGTTTGCCCAACTTTTGATCGCTTCCTCAAGCACAAGTACCTGACGGGTTATATTTTGGCTATCGTATTCCCAGGTTTGCACTTGCCCATCGAAATCGTCCATCATTTTTTCGACGACAACAGCCATTTGGTTAAATTTTGTGGCTAACTGTCCCAATTCATCCTGAGAATAAACCCTAGCGCGGGCTGGGTAATTACCTTGACAAAGGGACTCCATTTGGGATCGCATATCTTTCACCTGTCGCCGCATCCGATTAGATAGATAGCTTTCTAACCCCAGGGAAACGATAAACGACGCAGCACCAGCAGTCCCCGCGATATAGCCTTTTTCAGTCGGATTAAACGCAGCCCCAGGGAGTGTATAAGTAGTGGTGGCGGTGGCTAAAGCCGTTATCCCGCCACAGATCAAAGCATTCCAGAAGGATTGATAAGGCATGGGATGGGAAAATTAATTTGTTATGGTTCATTTTCCATTACACCTCTTGCATCAGCGCCTGGAAATAAATTTCATGGTGTAGGGAAAGTAGAATAATTTTTGGTTTATATTGAAAGGTTATCTAATTTTCCCTACTGGTAGCAGAAACCAGAAGTAGGGACACGGCGTAGAATAATTTTTGGTTTATATTAAAAGATTATCTTATTTTCCCTACTGGTGGCAGAAACCAGAAGTAGGGGCACGGCGTAGAATAATTTTTGGTTTACACTAAAAGATTATCTTATTTTCCCTACTGGTGGCAGAAACCAGAAGTAGGGGCACGGCGTAGAATAATTTTTGGTTTACACTAAAAGATTATCTAATGCCGTGCCCCTACAAAACCCCTACTCAGCTATAAGCCTCCATCGGTAAGCAAGAACAGACGAAATTGCGATCGCCAAACGCACTGTCAATCCGTCCCACTGCCGGCCAAAATTTATACTCCCTTGTCCAAGGTGCGGGATACGCCGCTTGTTCGCGAGTATAGGGATGTTTCCATTCCCCAGCAATTAAACTTTCTGCGGTGTGGGGTGCATTTTTAAGCACATTATCCAGCGCATCGGCTGAGCCATTTTCAATCGCTTCTATTTCTTTACGAATCGCAATCATCGCCTCGCAGAAGCGGTCTAATTCTTCTTTGGATTCGCTTTCCGTCGGTTCTACCATCATCGTACCCGCGACGGGCCAAGAAATAGTAGGGGCGTGGAAACCGTAGTCCATCAGGCGCTTAGCGACATCCTCGACTTCGATGCTGGCGGATTTTTTCAGCGATCGCAAATCCAGAATGCACTCATGCGCCACTAAATTCGACTCGCCTTTATACAAAACCGGGTAGTAAGGTTCTAACCGACGGGCAATATAATTCGCATTCAGAATTGCCACCTTAGTTGCATCGGTCAACCCCGCGCTGCCCATCATGGCAATATACATCCAAGAAATTACCAGAATGCTAGCACTCCCCCAAGGCGCAGCCGAAACCGCACCCATTGACTTCTGTGCGCCCCCCCTTGCTAAGGGGGGGTAGGGGGGGATCCCATGACCGGGTAAAAACGGCACTAAATGGGAAGCAACGCCAATCGGTCCCATACCGGGTCCACCGCCGCCGTGGGGGATGCAGAAAGTTTTGTGCAAGTTCAAGTGACAAACATCAGCACCGATATCTCCTGGACTGCACAACCCGACTTGGGCATTCATATTCGCCCCATCCATATAAACTTGTCCGCCGCAAGCGTGAACGATGTCGCAAATTTGTTTAATTTGTGACTCGAATACCCCGTGGGTGGAAGGATAGGTAACCATCAACGCCGCCAGTTCGGATTTATGCTTTTCGGCTTTATCTTTAAGGTCGTTGATATCAACATTACCAAGGTCATCGCAAGCAACGGGAACGACTTTCATGCCGCACATAACAGCGCTGGCGGGGTTGGTTCCATGTGCCGAGGTAGGAATTAAACAAACGTTGCGATTGCTTTCTCCCCGACTCTCGTGATATTCCCGAATTACCAGCAACCCGGCATACTCACCTTGAGAACCCGCATTTGGTTGCAAAGAAATCCCCGCCAACCCGGTAATTTCTGCTAACCATGTTTCCAATTGCTCGAATAAAACTTGATAACCCCGCGCTTGGGATAGCGGTGCAAATGGATGAATCTTGCCAAATTCAGGCCAAGTCACCGGCATCATTTCCGCTGTAGCATTCAGCTTCATCGTACAAGAACCCAACGGAATCATTGAGGTCGTTAGCGATAAATCTTTTGCCTGCAAGCGATGCATGTAGCGCAAAAGTTCCGTTTCCGAATGATAGCGGTTGAAGATAGGATGGGTGAGGTATTCCGTACTCCTGGCGAGGGATTTTGAACTTTCACTCCCCCCCAAACGATCCCCCTCCTGTCCCCCTTCCAAAGGGGGAAGCCAGCGGATGCTGCGCTTTTTTTCTCCGGGGGTCAGGGGGGGATCCGATGACAATTCTTCTAAGGTAAAGGGAAGTGAAGCCGAACCTGCAAAAATCTCCAATAAGTCTTGCAAGTTTTTTGTTGTCGTTGTTTCATCCAGGGAAATCCCGACGGTTGTGTTATCGAAAACCCGGATATTAATTTGACGCGCTTCCCCAGCTGCTAATATTTCTTCTAAGCTGCGATCGCCCAATTCTACCCGCAAGGTATCGAAGAAGTATTCCGAACCGATTTTATATCCTAACTGCTTTAATCCTGCTGCCAAAATTGCGGTCAGATTATGGATATTTTCGGCTATTTTTTTCAGTCCTGCAGCGCCGTGATAAACCGCATACATACTGGCAATCACTGCCAGCAAAACTTGCGCGGTACAGATATTACTCGTCGCTTTTTCGCGGCGGATATGTTGTTCGCGGGTTTGCAGTGCTAAACGCAGAGCAGTTTTACCTTGAGCATCTTTAGATACGCCGACAATTCGTCCCGGAACTTGCCGTTTATACTCTTCTTTAGTGGCAAAATAAGCTGCATGTGGCCCACCATATCCCATAGGAACGCCAAAGCGTTGCGTACTACCAACTGCTATATCAGCGCCAAATTCTCCCGGTGGTTTTAGCAAGCACAAACTTAACGGATCTGCTGCTACCGTTACCAATGCACCGACGCTGTGCGCTTGTGCGATAAAAGCTTGGTAGTCGTAAATTGTGCCATCGCTGGCGGGATATTGCAGAATTGCGCCAAAAATAGGTTTATCGAAGCTAAAAGTTTGATGGTCCCCCACAATAATCTCAATGCCTAGGGGTTTGGCGCGGGTTTGCAATACGTCGATGGTTTGGGGATGACAATCTTGGGAGACGAAATAACCGTGAGCTTTATTTTTGCAGATGCCATAACTCATCGCCATCGCTTCGGCGGCAGCGGTTGCTTCATCGAGTAAAGAAGCGTTGGCAATTTCCAACCCCGTCAGGTCTATAATCATCGTCTGGAAGTTTAACAGCGCTTCCAGGCGTCCTTGGGCAATTTCTGGCTGATAGGGAGTGTAAGCAGTATACCAACCTGGATTTTCCAGAATATTGCGTTGGATAACCGGCGGGGTGATGCAGTCGTAATACCCCATGCCGACAAATGAGCGGTAGACTTGATTTTTCGAGGCAATTTCTTTTAATTGAGCTAAAGCGGCGTATTCGCTTTGTGCCGGTGGGAGTTGCAGCGGATTCCTCAACCGGATCGACTCTGGCACCGCTGCGTCAATTAAAGCATCCAGGGTATCAAACCCCAATAGTTCCAGCATTTGCTGAATTTTATCCGCTGTCGGCCCAATGTGCCGCCCGACAAAAGAATGAGACACTAGACCTGTTTCTCCTTGTTGCAGATGGGTGGTAGAACCTGGCACAGATTGCCCTCCAGATATGAATAGCTTATTAAGTTTTAACAATTATTTCAGCATCTGGAAGCAAGTAACGAACGAGGAAAGATGCGCTACGCACCTGAAACACCGGAATGATATCATGTCCGCTCGGCTAAGGCATCGTGGCAGGGGCGGGTTGATCGATACAATTCGCTTTCTACCAAACGGGACTGGTAAAACCCGCCTCTACGACGCCATTAACTATCAGGACTTACGCAGCAACTCCAGATATGGTGGAGATGGTGCGTTACACTGCGTTAACGCACCCTACATATAGAGATGTTGCGTAAGTCCTAAATATACGAGTAGAGACATTACATGTAACGTCTCTACTACCGGACTGGATATGATTTCGCCGCGTCGCCGCGTCGCCGCGTCATCCCTATTCCCCTTCCACCAAAGCGCGATACTCGGCAGCAGATAGCGCATCGTCGAGTTCTCCAGGGTCGTCGATGCGAACTTTGAGCAACCAACCTTCGCCGTAGGGGTCTTCTGCTATTTGTTCGGGAGAGTCCATCATCGCTTCGTTGCGTTCGACTACCGTCCCGGAGATGGCAGAATTCAGGTCTTCTACCGCTTTCACGGACTCGATGGTACCGAAGCTTTCTCCCTTGGAAAGCGCCGCGCCGATTTCTGGTAATTCCAGAAATACGATATCGCCTAGCTGATCGACGGCAAAGGCGGTAATGCCAACGGTGGCAATGTCACCATCCAAGCGCACGAATTCGTGGGTGTCTAGGTATTTTAGGTCATCGGGATATTCAAAAGGCATTTTGAAAAGCTCCTCAAACAGCCTTGCTCAGTTTACAACACCCGATCTAAGCGCGATCGCATCTCATTAAAATACAGTTAGATCGCTCCCAACCCGATGGACAAAAAAACCGTTAACAGACTACTCTGGGGAGAGTTTTCCCTAAAGCGGATGATACGTTCTACCATCTTCATCTACGCCTGTTTTTGCACCTGGGCTTATTTTTACACCGACCGGATGATATTTCTGCCCCAACCATCCACCTATGAGGACACGCAAGACATTCTCAAGCTGACAACCGCCAATGGCGTCCAAATCTCGGCAATTTACCTGCCCAATCCCAACGCCAAGTATACTATCCTCTACTCCCACGGCAATGCGGAAGACTTAGGCTATGGTCTGCCTATGTTGAAAGAATTGCGAGATATCGGATTTAGCGTTTTTGCCTACGACTACCAAGGTTACGGAACCAGTCAGGGTACCCCAAGCGAAGGCAATGCTTATAAAGATATCGATGCTGCTTACAATTATCTAACTCAGGAGTTAAAGATTCCACCCAATAGGATTATCGCCTACGGACATTCGGTTGGGGGAGGCCCATCGGTAGATTTAGCTGCTCGTAAACCGATTGCTGGTCTAATTGTAGAAAACACATTTATCACCGCATTTCGGGTCGTCACCCACATTCCCATCGTCCCTTTCGATAAATTCGCCAATATCGACAAAATTAAAAACCTGCGTTGTCCGGTTTTGGTCATGCACGCAACTGCTGACGAAGTAATTCCTTTCTATCACGGTCAAAAACTGTTTGATGCGGCAAACGAACCCAAGCGCTTTTTGTGGATTGAAGGTGCGGGTCACAATAATTTTAAATGGGTTGCGGGGGAAAGATATGTAACAGCTTTGCGCCAGTTTGTGGAATTAGTGAGCAGTCAGTAATTTGTTATCGGATCTTTGATGGCTAAAAACCCGGTTTTTTGGGATAAGTATGCACTTTTAGAGCTAAATTTTGCCAGAAAAACCGGGTTTCTTGGCTGATTGTGAATTTTATCAGAAGTTTTATCTTTCCACATAGCGATCGCCGAGTTTTTATTATAAATTTAATCTAAGTGTTTTTCTGACCGCAATGACCGCTATCCCACATCCCCCAAAAGACATAATCTGCTCAGCTGTAGAATTTCCCGGCGCCCCAATACCCCTTGATTCCCTATTTTACATCGAACGCCCTCCCCTAGAAGCACGCACCTATGCAGAAATCAGCAAACCTGGGGGTTTGGTGCGGCTAAAAGCTCCCAGAAAAATGGGAAAAAGCTCCCTCATGCTACGCATTGCCGATCAAGCTGCGGTTTTAGGCTATCGTACAGTCACCGTAGATTTTCAGCAAGCAGACTCAGCTATTTTTACCAGCTTGGACAAGTTTTTACGCTGGGTTTGTACCAATATTGCTCGTCAACTCGAAATAGAACCGGATTTGGATGATTACTGGGATGAAGACATCGGCAGTAGTTCTAGCTGTTCTATTTATATGAAAGGTTATTTACTCAAGCAAATAACCTTTCCTCTGGTTTTGGTATTGAATGAAGTCAATCGAGTGTTTGAACACCCCCATATTGCCCAAGATTTCTTGCCATTGCTGCGATTTTGGTACGAACAAGCAAGACAAGACAAAGTTTGGCAAAAACTCCGCATGGTAGTAATTCACTCCACCGAAGTTTATGTAACGTTAAATCTGAATCAATCGCCGTTTAATGTAGGACTAGCGCTCAAGCTATCCGAATTTACACCAGACCAGATGCAAGATTTAGCGCAACGGTATGGACTCGATACTGCTTTATTCGAACCATTAATGCAGATGGTAGGAGGACATCCTTATTTAGTACATTTGGCTCTCTATCACCTGAGTTGTCAAGACCTAACTTTAGATAAACTACTGCAAGACGCTCCCACTAACCAGGGAATTTATAGCAACCATTTGCGAAGTCTCTTGGCGACGCTTCAGCAGCGCCTCGAACTAGCATCAGCGTTTAAACAAGTTGTGACAGCACCAGATAGCGTTTGCTTAGACCAGCTGATTGCCGATCAGTTAGACAGTATGGGAGTGGTAAAATTGGCAGGAAATGCTTGTACTGTATCCTGCGAATTGTATCGTCTCTATTTCCAAGCGCAAAACTTAGACGAAGAGCATTTAAAGTCTGTTTCCCGCCTCAAGCAGTTGGAGCAAGAAAACCAAAAGCTAAAAAGTTTAGCTAATGTAGACGAACTGACTCAAATTTTCAATCGGCGATACTTTAATAGTTACTTGCAAGCCGAATGGGAACGAATAGTTAGTCAAGCTTCTCCTCTTTCTATGATTGTGGCTAAAATCGAGCAGTTTAAACTTTACAAAGAAGTTTATGGCATTCCTGCCAGCGATAATTGCTTGGGAAAAGTAGCCCAGGCAATTAGTCAATTCCTGCAACGTCCTGGCGATCTAGTCGCTCGGTATAACAGTGAAGAATTTGCCATTTTTATGCCTGAAACCGATGCAACAGATGCTATGAGAATTGCCGAAAAAATTCTAGAAAGAGTTGAAGATTTAGCGATCGCTTTCCAACCCCCTGGCATGGGAGGTCTGCCAAGCGATGTCATCACGCTCTCTCTAGGAGTAGCTAGCACTATTTCCAATCGGCAAAAAGATGCATCTATACTGATCCAAACTGCTGAAAAAGCGCTGAATCAAGCGAAAAGAGAAGATATGGGTATCTACTTAATTCAATTTTAAATTGGTTAATGGGTAATAGAACAAACAATTACCAATTACCAATTACCAATTACCAATTACCCATTACCAATTACCCATGACAAATTACGCTTACCAAGTTGGCGGGAGTCTCGCCACCGATGCTCCTACCTATGTAGAAAGACAAGCAGACAAGCAACTTTACGAAGCCTTAAAAGCGGGTGAATTTTGTTACGTCCTCAACTCCCGTCAGATGGGAAAATCTTCTCTGCTGGTAAGGACGATGCATCGATTGCAAGCCGAAGGATACAAATGCGCTAGCATCGATATTACCAGTCTCGGCAGTCAAAATATTACTCCCGCTCAGTGGTATAAAGGCATCGTTTCCCAATTATGGCTGGGATTCGATTTGTTAGGAAGTTTTAATTTAAAAAAATGGTGGCGCGAACAAGAAGAAGTTTCGTTAATTCAGCGGTTAAATTGGTTTTTTGATGAATTGTTGAGCGGTCAATTTTATCAAGAGAATATAGTTATTTTTATCGATGAAATTGATAGCGTTTTGAGTTTAGATTTTCCAGTGGAAGATTTTTTCGCTTTAGTGAGATTCTGCTATAATCAAAGAGCGATTAATCGGGAATATCAACGCCTTACTTTCGCAATTTTTGGGGTGGCAACGCCGTCAGATTTAATTAAAGATAGAAAACGCACGCCGTTTAATATCGGTAGAGCAATAGAATTGCATGGCTTTAAATTAGAGGAAGCGCAGCCCCTAGCGAAAGTATTAGGCAATAAAATCGGCAATTCCCAAATAATTCTCAAAGAAATCTTAGCTTGGACTTCAGGACAGCCGTTTTTGACGCAAAAGCTGTGCGATTTGGTACTGGATATAGTAGAAACCAGGGAAAACTCGTCCAATCTGATAATTCCCCCTGGAACAGAAGCATTTTGGCTAGAAAATTTGGTGCGCGATCGCATCATCAAAAATTGGGAATCCCAAGATGAACCAGAGCATTTGAAAACGATACGCGATATGCCTCCGGCACGCTACGCGAACGCATCCTCCGCAACGAGCAACGCGCAGGCAGATTGCTAGGCATTTATCAGCAAATTTTACTAGAAATAGCAGTTCCAATCGATGACAGCTCTGAACAAACCGAACTAATCCTATCTGGATTAGTTGAAAAACAAGACGGGTTACTCAAAGTCAAAAATCGAATTTATCAACAAGTCTTCAATCTCGAATGGGTAGAAAAACAATTAGGTTCCCTGCGTCCCTATTCTCAAACCTTTGATGCTTGGATTGCTTCCAAACAAACAGACTTCTCTCGACTGTTGCGCGGACAAGCCTTAAAAGATGCCCAAAAATGGGCGCAAGGCAAGAGTTTGAGCGATTTAGACTATCAGTTTTTAGCTTATAGCGAAGAGAGCGATCGCCAAGAAACCCAACTCGCCCTAGAAGCGGAACGGCTCAAGGAAGTTGAGCGCAGACTCGCGCAAGAAAAACAAGCTGCCAAACGACAAAAGTTATTCATCGTTGCACTTTCATCAGCATTCGCGATCGCTACTGGATTAGGCATCAGCGCTCTCTGGCAATATCGCCAAGCACGTGCGAGCGAACGGCAAGCCAGGATAAACGAAATTCGAGCGCTGGTATCTTCTTCAGGGGGGCTATTTGCCTCCAATAATCGGTTAGATGCGTTGATAGAAGCACTGCGAGCCAGAAAAAAACTGCTGTCATTAACTGAAGTAGATCCCGATACTCAAAGCAAGGTAGAATTAGCCCTCCAGCAAGCAATTTTGGGTGCGGATGAATACAATCGCTTGTCAAAACCTGCTGCTGGAAACTGTGGGCTTACCTTTAGCCCGGATGGCGAGACGATCGTGGCGACGGGCAAGGAAAATACCATCAACCTGTGGGCAAAAGACGGTAGGCTGCTGAAAATGCTCCAAGGGCATCAGGCTTTAGTGGGAACGGTAGCCATCAGCCAGGACGGTCAAATCATCGTTTCTGGTAGTGGCGATCGCACTGTAAAAGTGTGGAAAAAAGACGGCACCTTACTCCACACTTTAAAGGGTCATCAAGCCCACGTGGGAGGCGTTGCGATTAGCCCCAATGGTGAATTCATCGCTTCTACCAGTGAAGATGGAACGGTACGGCTGTGGGGTAAAAATGGCACCCTGCTCTTCACCTTCAGTGCAAATACAGTGATGAATTCGCAAGTTGCGTTTACTCCAGACAGTCAGAAAATCGTTGTCGGTAGTGCCAAGGGAATGCTGAATATTTGGCAGGTTAACGGTCAACTGCTAGCTAGCGTTAAGGCACACGAAATTGTGGCAATTGGCGTTGCCGTTAGTTTTGTTGGAGATACCATTGCTACTGCTTCAATGGATGGCACAATTAAACTTTGGCAATTGTCTGGAAACGTCCCCCGACTGCTGACAACCCTCACAGGACATAGCGGTATGGTTTTGGCAATCGCCTTTAGTCCCGACGGTACGCAGTTGGCATCGGTATCAGATGATAAGACTGTCAAGCTTTGGCAGCGAAATGGCAGGACTTGGAATCAGGTAGAACTTCTACGCACTTTTGCCGGACACAGTGCCATGATTCTGAGTGTAAACTTCAGTCCGGATGGCAAAACCCTTGCGTCTCTGAGTGTAGACAACAAGGTGAAACTCTGGAAACCCAATAACTCCCTACTTAAACCCCTCAATGGGCATAAAGCGCTGGTGTTTGGACTCGCCTTTAGTCCGGACGGCAACACTCTAGCTTCCGCCAGCGTCGATAGAACCGTTAAACTATGGCTCTTTGGCGATGGGAGTAAGTCACCATCCCTACGCACCCTGAAGCATGATGGCGTTGTTATGGGAGTTGCTTTTAGCCCCGACGGCAAGCGGTTAGCTACCGCCAGTGGGAATGCCACAATCAAACTTTGGACACCGCAGGGAGAATTGCTGGCAACCCTCAAAGGACATGAAGGTGCAGCCAGAAAAGTCAACTTTAGTCCTGATGGCAAGCTGCTTGCTTCTGGCAGTGCCGATGGCACACTGGGACTGTGGAATCTGGAGGGGAAAACCCCTGTTCTGCTGGGGCGGTTCCGGGGACATCAAGGCGGACTCTGGGTTGTCAGTTTTAGCCCCGACGGTCAGATTATTGCTTCCTCTAGTGGCGACACGACAGTCAAACTCTGGAAAAAGAACGGTGAGTTACTCAGAACCTTACAAGGGCATAAAGCAATAGTGAGGTCGGTGGCGTTTAGTCTTGACGGTCAACTGCTAGCCAGCGCTAGCGATGACAAAACCGTGAAACTTTGGCGACCTGACGGGACGCTGCTGACAACCCTTGTCGGTCATAGCGATGGAGTCCTGTCCGTGGCGTTTAGTCCTGACGGTCAACTGCTGGCTTCCAGCAGCGCCGATGGGGTAGTTAAACTCTGGAAACTAGAAACGGGCCAGATGCCCGTCTTGCTGACAACCCTGAAAGCCCATACTGGGGGCATTTGGGATCTGGCTTTCAGTCCCGATGGCAAGTTACTCGCCTCTGCTGGCGAGGACGGTAAGGTAATCTTGTGGAACCTGCAACAGGTGAAATCTCTTGACCGCGTTATCGCCTATGGTTGCGATTGGGTGCGCGATTATTTACGCACGAATGGGAATTTAGAAGAAAGCGATAGAAATTTGTGCGATGGGATTGGAAATTAAATACAGTAGGGGCACGGCAGTATAGATTTTATCGGTAAAACAACCAAATCTCCGACGCCGTGCCCCTACTGTCATTAAGATCGGTTTAGCGTTGACAAAATCCATATGTTATTAGACTACAATCCACTCCATTGTCGCCCTTCTTCCGAAGAACTTCCCGACTCGGACGATACCCCCGTGGATAACCAACTACAACATTTAATTCCCACCCTCTTAGAAGCAATTCTTGCACTGCTCTGGGCCGAGCGGCAAGATTGGTATTTTGGCGTAGACATGGGAATTTATTACGATGAAAACGAACCCGCCATTGTCCCTGATGGATTTCTCAGCATAGGAGTCGAGCGATTTATCGACGAACTGTTGCGCCTCAGTTATGTCCTGTGGGAAGAACAAACAATCCCGATTTTCGTCTTAGAAGTCGTTTCACAAAAATATCGGGGAGAATACAGTACCAAAAAGCAAATGTATGCTGAATTGGGAGTCTTATACTATGCCGTTTATAACCCGCGTCGCCGCCGCAAACCTTCCTTGGAAGTTTATCGATTAGAACAGGGAAAATATGTGTTGCTTTCAGGCAATCCGATCTGGCTGCCAGAAATTAATTTAGGATTGGGACACCAAGTAGGAACTTATCAGGGAATCACGCGGGAATGGCTCTATTGGTATGACGAGCAAGGGCAAAAGTTGCTAACACCGGAAGAACGGATACAGGAAGCACAACAACGCGCACTGACGGAACAACAACTGCGCTTCGCAGCCGAACAAAAAGCAGAAATACTAGCTCAAAGACTCAGAGAACTGAATATCGATCCAGAAACCCTTGCTTGACGAGAGATTGTGCGATCGCTCTCTGTGCGACGGCATCGGAAATTCAGTAATTACAATCAATGTAGCGCTAGCAAAACCCATATGTTATTAGACTACAATCCACTCCATTGTCGCCCTTCTGCCGAAGAACTACCCGACTCGGACGATACCCCCGTGGACAACCAACTGCAACATTTAATTCCCACCCTCTTAGAAGCAATTCTTGCACTGATCTGGGCCGAGCGGCAAGATTGGTATTTTGGCGTAGACATGGGAATTTATTACGATGAAAGCGAACCTGCGATCGTCCCCGATGGGTTTCTCAGTTTGGGAGTCGTGCGATTTATTGACGAACTGTTGCGCTTGAGTTACGTCCTTTGGGAAGAACAAACAGTTCCGATTTTTGTTTTAGAAGTAGTTTCGCAAAAATATCGTGGGGAATACAGCAGCAAAAAGCAAATGTATGCTGAATTGGGAGTCTTATACTATGCCGTGTACAATCCTCGTCGCCGCCGCAAATCGCCTTTGGAAGTGTATCGATTAGAAAACAAAAAATACGTCTTGCTTTCGGGAAATCCCATCTGGCTACCCGAAATTAATTTAGGACTGGGGCGAGAGATAGGAACCTATCAAGGAATCACGCGGGAATGGTTGTACTGGTATGACGATCGAGGACAAAGGTTGCTGACACCCGAAGAACGCATTCAGACAGCCGAACAACTTCGACTCACAGCCGAACAACGCAGTCTTGAAGCCGAACAACTTCGACTCACAGCCGAACAACGCAGTCTTGAAGCCGAACAAAACGCACTTCTCGAACAACAACGTCGCCTCGCAGCCGAACAAAAAGCAGAAATTCTGGCTCAAAGACTCAGAGAACTCAATATCGATCCAGATACCCTTGCTTGACGAGAGGTTTTGCGATCGCTAGTTTGTGCGATCGCATCAAAAATTAAGTCTTGACAAATCAACTAATTTCTGGGATGATAATATCATAATGGGAATCCGTGCGCCCATATAAGCTCTGGAGAAATTAAGATTTTAAAGTCAAATAGAATAGTTATCTGGGCGGTTAGATATCGAGGATAACCATAGCCATCCAACCATTGTCTGTTTCCTCTCAAGCAAATTAGAAATTAAGTCTTGACAAATCAACTAATTTCTGGGATGATAATATAATAATGGGAATCCGTGCGCCCATATAAGCTCTGGAAAAAATCAGATTTGAACCGAGAATAGAATAGCAATCCGGTTTTTGGGTAGTTAGATATCGAGGATAACCATAGCTGTCCAACCATGGTCTGTTTCCTCTAAAGCGAAGCGGTGTAAAGTGACAGCTTTGACATCGACTCTTTGGTGATGTTTTTCTGGGTCGAGAGTTTCGCCAGAGGTGATGGCGTTGAGGTGAAAAAGGGTATCTTTTTGTGCGATGGTGACTTGTTGCGGACGGAGTAGGAGGAGTTCGCTGTCTTTGTAGTAGATGAATTCTTGCAGAAAGTTGAATAGCAACATGTCTAGGGCGTCGTTTTCCAGAGAGAAGGTGCGAGTTTGGTGAGGTGCGATCGCATCCAAATTTTCGATCATAGTATTAACGGTAGCATCCCCGGCGGCGATGAAAAGAGCTTCCAGGTCGCTTCCCGTAGCACAGAAGGCGATGTCGGCGATCGCAATATCTTCTAAAAACTCGTATTTTCTATTCAGATTCCGCACCCATTAATACCGTTTCATAGCAAAACTATCAACTGTCAAAGCTACTTAGATTGACTCGAAGAAACTGTACTTTTACGTGAAACCAAAATGTTTGTAGGTCCAAAAGGAAGCCACTTCTTAAATGCATATCGTTTTACCTCTTTATAACCATCTAGAGGGCTAAATGAAATCATATAATCATCTTTATCCACCCACCACCAACTTTTTTCACGCTTCCCCTTATACTTAGGGCTGTATAAATACCAGCCGTTAAATTCAAACCCACCGTCGATCTGGTTAGGCGATATCTTAGATTCTTGCATTAAATTATCTAAGGCTTGCCAGCGAACTCGGTTCCATGATAAGTAGTCATGTGTCGCTCCTATAGTGAACCAAGCGGAGAATAACATGATTATCATAACAAGAGAAATCAAGCGTTTATCGAACTTTTCATTCGCCGCAATCTTTCTGGTAAAAACTACAACCAGCATCATCAAAAACGGCAATAAAAAAAGCAGATAGCGGTCGAAAAAACCTCCTATTCCTAGTGGGGCAAAATAAATGCCTATTTCAGAAATTATAAAGACTTTTAACCATTTTTGATTGTCTTGATAGCTGGAATCATTACTGAATATTCCTCTGACAGCAAAAAGTAAATATAGAATCAGTAAAACAGCACCAACTATGCTTATAGATGTTATGATTAGCCAAAAGATTTTCACAGCCTCCGGCACAGGTAAATTGTTTAGGATGAAGGCGTCACGCAGTGTTAAAGGACCCAGGCCAAACTCAGAGAGAATATTTCTTGTTATAGGGAGTTGAAAGCCTTTTGATATCACTGATATTCCGACTATTATAAAAATCATCAATAAAGCAAAAACAGTTAATTTCCTTTGTGTCTGAGAAAATTGCTGAAATTTGAGCGGGAATATTACTAGAGTAAACAGTAACATAAATAGCCCCAGATATACTAAAGCAAGCATTGTATTTCTCATAAAAAATTCACTCAAATAAAGCAAATTAAAACCGGAAAAACTATTTAAAATATCCTGAATTTGCTTACCGTGTAAGTTTGGTATACCTTGTCTTGTTGAACGCAACCATCCTTGATAATATAGCTGTATTAATACACCTAAGATTGTCGGGCTAAAACCTTTAATAAAACTTTTTAACGCTGCTCCTTTTTTTATGACGTAAGCGCAACCGAATGCTAAAAATATTGCGAATCCTAACTGACGAATTAAGATGGCTATACAAGCAAATAAGATGCCAATAATAATTTCAATATTTGAGTCGCGTTTAATTCCACGTATCAAAAAATAGACAGATAAAGTCCCAACCGCAAAAAAGGGAACATCAGTCATAAAAGTATTGGAAAGTCCAAAATATATTGGATTCAATGCCACTATCAAAGCTCCATATAAAGCCAATCTTTGGGTTAAATTTACTTCTCTAAGAAGCCCATAAGTCGCGTTCACACCTACTAATCCTAAGGTTAAAGTTGAAAAGCGAAGTGCCGTAAATGAAAAACCAAATGGCAAACAAAATAATGCTCCCCAAAAAATCTGAGCCAATAGGTTTGTAGCAGTCCAACCTGAGATTTTAACATCCCCTTTTTCGACTATATATTTTACAGAAAATCCATAAGCCCAGTCATCATTTAAACCAAAATCCCCGATAGGATTTACCAGGATTACCATCCCAGCCCAAATAGCAGTTATTATCAACAGGTAGATAATTTCAGAGTTTGACGACTGACTAAGATATCCCCAACCAAGTAACTTTTGCTTCATAATTTACACCTGGACTTGATTGCCAATTTTCAGTTATAAAAAAACTTAGCCAAAGCTAAGAAGTTGAACCACCAAAGATGTCAACTAGAGCGCGAGCCCACAGCCATTTAGATTACCAAAGACATTAGCATATATTTGTTAAATTGTCCAGATTAAAATATTAAGAATAACTATAGCCATTGTGGGAAAAAGTTGAATAGCAGCATGTCTAAGGCGTCTTTTTCTAGAGTAAAAGTTGCCTTCACTGCTGATGGCAAGAAGATTATGTGCTGCCGCACGGACAAAACCCTCAAATTTTAGCATCTCAAAGGTGAATGGCTCAATACCATTAAATTACAATCATCTGCTCAATCTTGGACGGCAACACTTAGCCGATTATTCAACTATGGCGGCGAGATGGCAAGTTGCAGTTTACCTTGATTGGACATACGGCTGTTCGTTGCAATTGGGTGCAGGATTATCTGCACGGGAGTACAGAGTTGGCAGAAAGCGAAATACTGTAGGACGCCTTGCCCTCTTGCTTGACAAATAAATAGTTTTGTGTTATGTTAAAATTATAATGGGAATCCGTGCGCCCATATAAGCTCTGGATAAAATAAGATTTTAACCGAGAATGGAATAGCAATCCGGTTTTTGGGTAGTTAGATATCGAGGATAACCATAGCAGTCCAACCATGGTCTGTTGCCTCTAAAGCGCAGCGGTGTAACGTGACAGCTTTGACATCGACTCTTTGGTGATGTGGCGACGATCAAGGTATGGCGCGGGAATGGTTATATTGGTATGACGAGCAAGGACAAAAGTTGCTGACACTGACCGAGCAACAGCGCCGTCTAGAAGCAGAACAAAAAGCACAAATTTTGGCGCCAAGGCTTAGAGAACTTGGTATCGATCCAGAAACCAATTTCTAGAATCCCGGTTTCTGGGAAAAATTCTTGATCGATCTACTTGACAAATGCCGTAATTTTCTGGGATGATAATTTCATAATGGGAATCCGTGCGCCCATATAAGCTCTGGAAAAAATCAGATTTGAACCGAGAATAGAATAGCAATCCGGTTTTTGGGTAGTTAGATATCGAGGATAACCATAGCTGTCCAACCATGGTCTGTTTCCTCTAAAGCGAAGCGGTGTAAAGTGACAGCTTTGACATCGACTCTTTGGTGATGTTTTTCTGGGTCGAGAGTTTCGCCAGAGGTGATGGCGTTGAGGTGAAAAAGGGTATCTTTTTGTGCGATGGTGACATGTTGCGGACGGAGTAGGAGGAGTTCGCTGTCTTTGTAGTAGATGAATTCTTGCAGAAAGTTGAATAGCAGCATGTCTAGTGCGTCGTTTTCCAGAGTGAAGGTGCGAGTTTGGTGGGGTGCGATCGCATCGAGATTTTCGATCATGGTGTGAACGGTAGCATCCCCAGCGGCGATGAAAAGAGCTTCCAGGTCGCTTCCCGTTGCACAGAAGGCGATGTCGGCGATCGCAATATCTTCTAAAAACTCGTATGGCATAATTTTAACCGCTCGATAATTTCTGCTCTTTTTGGCAGCAACTGCTTACCGATAAAAACTAACTCGGTTGCATCTTGCTCAAAAGGTTCGAGTTCCCAGCGTCCGGCGACAAAATTAAACAGATAAATCCGATCCTCAAATCGGATAAACCCTTTAGCGCGATAAACGTCGGTTCCCAGACTGGCAACAAAATCATCGAAGCAGTCGCGATTGAAATTGGCGCTGGAAGTATAGCTAAACGATTCAAATTCCGGTTGGTGGACGTGGTGCGGGAGAGGTTGCACGCGTTCGCGTCCAATGCCGAACAGCAAATCAGAGTCTACTTTACAGCGGATGGTGGGTAAAATAGTGGCAATTTCGTTGATACTCCGCAACTTTGCTTCTATTTGTTCTAACTCGGATTCCGACACCAAATCAGCTTTATTTAAAAGGATAGTATCTGCGGCTGCGATTTGGATGCGGGTAGTATGTCCGATACTGGGATATTTGATGATGGAATCCGCATCCATCACCGTTACAACGCCATCGAGTCGCACGGTTGGCAAGCTTTCTTGAATATCGAAAACCAGCGCATCCGGTTCGGCAACGCCGGTTGTTTCCACAATGATGTAATCCGGAGCGACGCTATCTATAATTTCGTTGACAGCAGCTTCAAATTCTCCCAGCAGGGAACAGCAAACACAACCCCCACCCAGATCCGCCATCTCGACGTTTTTCCCTTGAACGATCTTACTGTCGATGGCAATTTCGCCAAATTCGTTGATCAAGATGGCGATCTTTTGGGGAAAAATATCGAGAATGTGGCGCAGGAGGGTGGTTTTTCCACTCCCCAAGGGTCCCGTAATCACTGTTAGCGGCGTCCGAACTTGCATCATAGGATTTCAGATTTTAGATTATTGGTCACGGTGCGATACATCTTATCTCTTCTTCTCTTCCTCTGGAGCGTCCTCTGCGCCTGGAGCGGTTCATTTCAATTACCCCTTAATATTGCCAATCGGACTAAGGCGCACCACCTTTTTACTAATTCCAGCTAACTCAGCAGCTTCGATCACATCGTCGATATTTTTATACGCACCTCCTGCTTCTTCTGCAAGTCCAGACCACGAAGTACTGCGGATATAAATACCTCGGTTTTCTAGATCTTTTTGCAGCTTTTCTCCCTGCCAAGTTTTGCGTGCTTTAGTCCGACTCATACTCCTGCCGCTACCATGTGCAGTACTAAAGAAACTTTGCTCGCCGCTGCTAACTCCCACTAATAAATACGATCCAGTTTCCATGCTACCGCCGATAATCACGGGTTGACCAACGGTTTGATATTTTTGCGGCACATCTGCCATGTTGGGACCAAAGGCGCGGGTTGCACCTTTACGATGGACTAAGAGATTGCGCTCAACTCCATCTACCATATGTCTTTCTAACTTGGCAGTATTGTGAGCTATGTCGTATACGACACGCATTCCGAGGTCTTGTGCATCGGTGCCAAATATCTCGGAAAATACTTCGCGGATGCGGTGTAAGATGACTTGGCGATTGGCAAAGGACATGTTTAAACCGCACTTCATCGCCGTAAAATAAGCTTGTCCTTCGGGGGAGTTAAACGGCGCGCAGGCAAGTTCGCGGTCTAAAATTTTAATGCCGTACTTGCTTTCCATTACTTTGAGGAAAACTTGCAGGTAGTCGGTGGCGACTTGGTGTCCAAATCCGCGACTACCGCAGTGGAACATGACGACTACTTGATCTGGTTGGGTAATGCCAAAAGTTGCAGCTAATTCGGGGTCGAAGAAGTCCTGTTTTCTGGCAACTTGTATTTCCAGATAGTGATTCCCCGATCCTAAAGTGCCTATTTGATTAAATCCTCGATCGATGGCTTTTTCGCTAATTTTTGACGAGTCTGCACCCTCGATGCATCCGTTTTCTTCAGTCAGGTCTAAATCTTCTTCCCACCCATAACCGTTGCGGATGCACCATTGGGAACCTTGTTCGACAACTTGGCGAAATTCTTGCCGGGAAATTTTGACAAAACCAGTGCTTCCGACTCCGGCGGGTACTCTTTCGTAGAGTCTATCTACGAGTTTTTTGATATAAGCCCCAACGTCTTTGTAGGTGAGGTTTGTAACTACCAGGCGCATGCCGCAGTTGATATCAAAACCGATACCGCCGGGAGAAATGACGCCGCCTGCTTCTACATCCATCGCCGCAACGCCACCGATGGGAAATCCATAACCAAAGTGTCCATCTGGCATACACAAGGCGTATTTTGTGATGCCTGGAAGCGTGGCGACGTTGGTGACTTGATCGTAGACGCCGTCGTCCATCTCGCGCATTAATTTTTCGGTGGCATAAATGCGTGCGGGTACTCGCATTCCTTCTTTGTAGGAAACGGGTATTTCCCAGACGGTGTCGGATATTTGTTGGATAATTTGTTCTATATTTGCCATGAGAAGCTCTCCTGGCTCTACTGTTTGCTATTTTAGAGGGTAGTTTTTGATCGCTTGTCCCTCTAAAGTGGGATACTTTCTCGCTTTCCAACCGCAGCATACATAATTATATCAAATCCGGTTCGACAACCCCTCTTATCTTCCTCTTCTTGGCGTTCTTGGCGTCTTGGCGGTTCATTTAAAAAGGGGGTGATTGAATGAACCGCGAAGACGCGAAGGACACGAAGGAAGAGGTAGGTAGAGTTTGTGGGTAGTTCACCCTTCTACTAATTGCCAGAAGCGATCGCTTTCTACCAGCGCGTCAAAATCCGGGTCGTTTTTCGCTTGTTCGCGATATTTTGGTTCGAGAGCGATTGCGCGTTCTAAACTATCTAAGGCTAGTTTTGACCGCTCTTGTAAGGCATAGCAGAGTGCTTTGTTGTAATATGCATTAGCATATTTTGGTTCAATTTTCAAGGCGCGATCCAAAGTTTCGATTGCTTCTAGATCGCGTTCTAGTTTTATCAGCATTTCGCCTTTGTAGTTCCAAGCTTTATGGGAGTCGGGGTTGAGTGAGATAGCGCGTTCAAAGGATGCGATTGCATCTTCATACCGCTTTAATACTCCCAATGCCAAACCGCGATTAATCCAGGCTACTGCATCGTCGGGTTTCAGTTCAACTGCTTTGTCAAAGGATTTGAAAGCTGCTTCAGATTGTTCCAGGGTTCCGAATATTACACCGCGATTGACCCAAGCTTCGCGATCGCCCGGATTTATTTCCAATGCTTTATCGAAGGATGCGATCGCTTCTTCATAGCGTTTCAATTTTCCTAGAGTCATTCCCCGCTGGAACCAAGCTTTATCGTTTTCTGGTTGAATTTCTACGAGTTGGTTAAAGGTGGAATATGCGACTTCATACCGCTTTAATTCTTTGAGGACTAAACCGCGATGATACAAGGTATCGGGGTCATCTGGTTTGAATTGCAGGGTTTTATCGAAGGATGCGATCGCTTCGTTATACTGCTTTAATTCCCAGAATGCGAGGCCGCGATTGTACCATACTTTGGCATTATCTGGTTTGAGGTCGATGGCTTGTTCGTAGTTGGCGATCGCTTGTTCATAACGCTGTTGCGCTAATAGTTCATCGCCTTGATTCACATAGTCATCGGGACTCAAAAATAACTGGGGATGATTCGCTTTGAGGCGTTCGATTTCTGCGCTCAAAGCTATGACTTTTGGCATTACTTCGGGGATGACTGCTTCCGCAATAGAGATAGGCGATTTATCTGCTAATTCTTGCAATATTTGTTCTTTTTGGGCTTTAATTTCCGCGAATAATTCAGCCATCCTTGTCGAATAGGTTGTTTCAAAGTTTTCCAGATTCTGGTGGGTTTTATCCTTTTGGGTTTCAATATCTGTCTGGAATTGGGACAAGAAAGCTGTGATGTCGCTTTCGAGTCTTTCCAGATTTTGTAATGCTTTATCTTTCCGCTTTTGGATCTCTGTCTTAACTAGGTTAAATTGACCTGCTACTTCGGTTGCCAATTGTTCTAAACTTTGCAGGGTTTGCTTTTTCTTGTCTCGCATATCGGTTCGCGATCCTTCTACTTCATTGGCAAACTGGGATTCTATATTTTTCAAGCTCGCGAGTATCCCATCCATTTGTCCTTGAATTTGGGCATGAGATGCTGAAAGTTGACTTGTTTGAGCAACTCCCATTTGCTCCATCTTTTGCAATGCTTGCTCGTGTAGCTGTTGAGCTTTTTTGGCTGCTTCTGAATGAATTAAATTCATTTGTGGCACAAAATCTTTCTCGATTTTACTCAGATTCTCCAAAAGTAAATCCCGGTGCTTTCTCACTTCTGACTGAAGTTGTCCCACTTGCAGAGCAAACTCGGTTTCAGCTTGTTTTAAGCTATGCAATACAGATTCTTTTTGTCCTTCTACTTCCGACTGCATTCCCGCTAGCTGGGGTGCAAATTCGGCACTTAATTTTTCTAGGTTTTGAATGATTAATCTCCGTTGCTTTTGCAATCCTGTTTGCAGTTCGGTTATTTGGGTAGCGAACTCGGTTCCCAATCTCTCTAAATTCTCTAAAACTGCTTGCTTTTGCTGTTGAACATCGGTTTGAATACCCGCTAGCTGGGGTGCAAAGTCGGCGCTGACTTTCTCTAAATCTTGAACGATTAAATCTCGTTGTTTATATAAATTGGCTTGGATTTCAGCCATGCGAGATGCCAATTCGGATTCGGATTTTTCTAAATTTTGCAATACGGCTTCTTTTTGTGCTTGAACGTTGGTTTCAATGACTTGTAACTGGGGTGCGAATTCGGCACTCAATTTGGCTAAATTATCCAGGAGCAACACTTTTTGCTGTTCTGCATCCGACCGGAGGTCTACGAGTTGATGCCTCAAGTCTGTCTCTAAGTTTCTAATCGTTGCGTGTGCGGATTGAATTTGGGTTTCTAATTCGGTTATTCCCTGTTGTTTAGAGTGGGATAATTCCGCGAGCAATTTAGATGTATTTTCCCGTTTAGTGCCGAGTTCGTGCTGAAAGTTTTTGGCTTCTTCATGGATATCGTCTTCCAGGTTTTCCGCCTCTTCCAGCAATCGAAGCACTTCTTGATTTGCTTGCGCCAGCTTGGTTTCTAAATCTTTGACTTCTTTGAGGTGATTTCTGACAATTTCTGCGACTTGGTGAATCACCGCTTTCCGCAATAGGAATAAAGCTGCGATCGCACCCGCCAACAGCAGCGCTAAAATAGCCAGCATGACGTTAAACAGCGTCGTCGTCTGTGCCACCCTAGCATCGACTTGCTGTTGCACGCGCTGTTGTTGGCGCAAACGCTCCAATTCTTGCCGTTCCTGCTTGGAAATTCCAGAGGAAGTCTGAGCTAGAGTAGGTTTTTCACTGACAAAACCAACAGACAATAGCAAGGTGGAAAGGACAAGGTTGCGTTGGGATAGTATTAAGGCGAAAAGATTTAGATTCTGGCGCTGCATTTTAATCCCCCAAATTAACTTTTGTTCCACTACTTGCTAACCTGCTAATGGCTCAAGATATTACCACGGCTGCATTTTCAGATGCTAGCACGTTGTATGGAGCGTTGTGCTTTGATGCCAACCCGGAATTATTTGGCGAAAACCGTTAGCAGAACCGGACCTAACAGGTGATGGTGACCCAAACAGTTTAATCGTACCTGTTTTCCCAAGCGATATGCCGACCGCACGCTGCGCGAACGCGCGCCGCCGGACTGTAAAACCGAACCCCACCCGGAGAAACGGGGATATACGCCGACTCGGACTCAGACTGCCTGCGGGTGGTGATATCGACCAAATAAAACCGACCGTTGGGACGCAACACGCGACTGACTTGCTGAAAAACTTGCTCAGGCGAGTCGTAGTGCAGAAAACTCAGCGTGTTGAACACAGCATCAAACTGATTTTCCCCAAAAGGCAGCGCCGTTGCATTCCCTTCTAGGAAGATGATACGGGGTCGGTGACGGTTATGGGCGCGCGCTTGCCGAATCATTGCGGCAGAAAAATCCAATCCCGTCGCTTGTAAAGTCGGTTCCTGACTTGCCAAACGGTCAAGCAGGCGGGAGGTCCCGCATCCAATATCGAGGACTTGCGCTTCCCTGGGTAACTCAACGTATTCGAGTAAGCGCTTGTGAATTGCCTGATAAAACACCGATGGGAACAAGATATCGTAAGCAGGTGCCCACCGATCGAATAGTTGCTGTTTGTTATTCGGTATCCGATGAATCATATCATGTCCCTGAGCAAAGGTTGTGTAACTGCTAATAGCTAATCGCTCATGGCGGTTCTGGAGGCAATTGACAATTAGCAATGAGCAATGAGCAATTAGCAATTAGCCATCCATACACTACCGATACTACCGAACATGATATCATTGATGTTTGTTGCTTTGGCGAATCGGGATTTCAATCCACAACTCGGTTCCCCGACCGGGTGCGGAAGAAAACAGCAAATTTCCCCCATGTTTTTCTACTACAATTTGGTAGCTGATGGCTAGCCCTAAACCCGTACCTTGACCGACTGGTTTAGTCGTAAAGAAGGGGTCAAAGATGTGTTTCTTTACCGCTTCTGTCATGCCTTGCCCGTTATCGGCAATCCGGAGCGTAATGCAATTATCGCCTGTAACTGCGGTGCTAATGTGAATTGTTGGTAAATCGCCTATTACCGATAACCCATTCCCCTGTTCCAGTGCATCAATTCCATTGCTCAAAATATTCATAAATAACGCAAGTTGCTAGTTATAAACTTTGGCGTTGCTAATTGCTAATTGCTAATTGCTAATCTAGGATTTTTACTGACATTAGCCATTAGCCATTAGCCATTAGTCGCTCCCAGAGAGATAACTAGCAACTTGAGTTAAATACCTGATTCAGTTGTGCGGCATAACATTCTACCCAAGGTAAATTGCCGTATTCTTTAATCACCACGCTCTCACGCTTTCCCGTTTGAGGACGCAGGCGATGTTGCAATAGTACCAGGGTATTATCGCTCCCTTCGTGAATGTCAACAGCTTTCATTTCCGCTTGTTCTAAGCGAGAGAAGTTGCGTAAGGATAGGACAATTTTACGGATGCGGTCTGCGCCACTTTGCATTGAGGATAGCAGTTTGGGTAGGTCTTCTATAATAAAGTTGAGGTCGATGGTTGCGGTTTCTGCTTGAATTTCGGGTACTGCAGCGGGATAGTGTTGGTTATAAAGCTGCAATAAGCTGAGCAATTGTTGAGTATATTGTTTGGCGTAGACGAGGTTTCCGTATTTTTCGCTATACCAGAGTTATATTTTTCTATTTCCTAGCTGCACCCAAATCAAGCAATAATGTTTCTAAATTCTCTTGTCAGCCTTAATTTTTCAATCTATCATTATTTTATCGGAATTTTTAGCCTCTCAAAACAAACGCTTTAGAAAAAGTAATTTATCGAAAATTCTATTCTTAAATGGTTTACATAGGTTAATTCGTATCGCCTTATACTGAAATAAGAAACCGGGTTTCTTGCTGCGAACGCGAGTGCGGAAGGGAGGCATATCTCTAGTTCCCAAAGCGACGATTTTTCAGAGAAATCCGGTTTCGCAAAGAAACCGGGTTTCTAGAGGACAAAAAGGAAAGTTATTAGCGACTGCGCTTATAAAAAGGCTTCTTAACCACAACTCCCGGATAAACCTTACCGCGAATTTCCACTTCTATTGGCTGTTTCACCGTTGCTAACTCAGTCGAAACGTAAGCAAGTGCAACGGGATAACCCAAAGTCGGAGAAAGAGTTCCGCTAGTCACTTCTCCCACAATTTCCCCTTGATACAAGACGGGATAGCCGTGACGGGCGATATTGCGTCCTTGCATTTGCAATCCTACTAACCGCCGCTTCACTCCAGCAGCTTTCTGTTTTTCCAAAACAGATCGACCAATAAATTCTCCTTTAGTATCGAGGTGAACCAGCCAATTTAACCCAGCTTCTAGAGGCGTAGTTGTATCATCAATATCTTGTCCGTAAAGTGCCATTGCTGCTTCCAAGCGCAGGGTATCTCTAGCACCCAAACCGCAGGGAATCACCCCAGCTTGATGCAGACTGCGCCACAATTCAATCCCCACTTCTGGGTCTACCATGATCTCAAATCCATCTTCGCCGGTATAGCCGGTGCGGGCAATAAAAGCGGGTTGATTTAACACGGTCGCTTCTAAATGACCAAATGGCTTCACCGATGTCAAATCTTCTTTAACCAGGGGTTGAAGATAGCTAACAGCTTTTGGCCCTTGAACTGCTATTAAAACTTTTGACGATGAAATGTTTTGAAAATCGATTTTATCCCGTTCTAAGTGGGACAAAAGCCAGCGTTTATCTTTCTCAGTCGTAGCAGCATTAACAATAATAAATCCCCGCTGTTCGCCTGTTCCAGTTTCCCCCTGGTAATAAAAAATAATATCGTCAATAATTCCAGCATTGGGATTTAACAACACCGTATACTGAGCTTGACCTGGTTGCAGGCGACTCAAATCTGAGGGAACTAAGCGCTGGAGTTGTGTGATTAAATTTTTTCCCCGCACAACAAATTTTCCCATGTGGGAGATATCGAACATGCCAGCAGATGTTCGCACAGCCTGATGTTCTGCGCCAATGCCACTGTATTGCACGGCCATTTCCCATCCCGCAAAAGGAGTGAGGCGCGCTTTGAGTTCTACAGCTAGATCGAATAAAGGAGTGCGAGATAAAAGTAATAGCTTTTCCGGTTGTTCGCTCATTGTTAGGACAAAATTGACAGAGATGATAAATATAACTTACAGGACTTACGCAAAGAAACCGGGTTTCTCTGAAAAAAGAGAGCGCAGCCAGAAACCCGGTTTCTAGGTTCATTAAAGACTAACAATGAGTCTTCTGTGCGGTCAATAAATTATTTTGTTGCAGCCATCTGGTTGGCAATTTCATCGGTTTTGGCAGCCATAACGAAATCATTTTGGTGCAGTCCGCCGATCTCGTGAGTCCACCAACTAACGGTTACTTTACCCCATTCGGTGAGCAAAGCTGGGTGGTGACCTTCTTTTTCTGCTGCGTCGCCGACGCGGTTAGTAAATGCTAAAGCTGAAACAAAGTTGGGAAACTTGTAAAGGCGTACGAGGCGTGATATCCCTTCTACCTCAACTACGTCCCAGTTTGGAACTTGGGGTGTGAGTTCTGCTATTTGCTCAGAGTTGAGACGGGGTACACCGCCAGAGCAAGGTACGCATTTTTGTTGTGTCAGCTGTTCCATAGTCTCGCTACCTTCGTTTTGGAAGTCCAGCCAAAGCCTGTCTGCAAAGGTACTTTACCACAAGATGCGTTCTCGTTTCTACAACTGTCCTGAGATCCGAAACAACTCCAATTCTGCACCATAATACCGTTGCGTGCGACCCATCGGCATCATTCCCAACCGTTGCGTTACCCGAATCGATGGGTAATTTTCTGGTTTGACCACCGCATATATTACTGGTAGCTTGAGCACCTTAAATCCATACTCAAGCGCCCATTTTCCTGCTTCAGTAGCGTACCCCTTACCCCAAGAAGCTTTCCTAAAATGCCAACCCACCTCGTAATCTTGTGTCAAATTACCTTGATTGTCGGGCAATTGTTTGAGTATAATCGCCCCGACAATTTGTCCTGTTTTTTTTTCAACCACTGCCCAAGAACCCGTGCCATTATTGATTATTGCATATTTTTCTATTGTTGTTTCCAGTGCTGCCTTTTGTGCCTCGACACTCGCTGGAACTCGGCTGTTAATAAACCGCATCACATCCGGATCGCCGTAGATTTTAAAAGCTTGTTCTGCATCTGTTTCAGGGTTCCAGTCGCGAATTATCAGGCGAGTCGTTTCAAAGAAGGCGTTCATCAGCAAACTTCTATTCCAGGAAAAAGTTATACAAACCAGCTTTCTCTAACAATACCTTCGCCAAATCCGACACCCTTAAGCGTGCGGCGTGACAAACTTTGGCTGCCAAGGCAGCCTGTAAGGATTTGAGCCTGCGTAGGCAGGCTTTGTTTGTGCAGCCCCAGGCTTTAGCCTGGGGGCGTTCTGTGACAATTGGCGCAGGTATTATTAGATCACCCCGGTTTCTTTAGTTTAACAGTATTTCACCCGCCATATTGCTTTGCTTGCATTCCCCAAAGCACGCATATTCACCACCTTGTCGCCGCAGTTCTTCATGGTTTCCTTGCTCAATTAAATGTCCCTCCTTGAGGACTAAAATGCGGTCAGCCATGGGAACCGATGCCAGACGATGGGTAATCAGCAGCGTCGTTTTTCCTTGAGTCAGCGAAGCAAAACGACGGTAAATTTCGTACTCGCTGCGGGGGTCTAATGCTGCGGTTGGTTCATCTAATATTAAAATCTGAGCATTGTTCCGCATAAAAGCCCTCGCCAATGCTAGTTTTTGCCACTGTCCTCCCGATAGTTCGGTGCCGTCAAATTGTTTTCCTAATAAAGTCTGATAGCCTTGCGGTAACTCTTCGCACAGTTTATCTAAACCCGCTTGTTGACTGGCTTTTTTGATTTGTTCTAAATCTGCCAAAGCTGGAAGTTTTCCCAAAACAATGTTTTCCCCCAAGCTGAAACTATAGCGCCCAAAATCTTGAAACGCGACGGCTATTTGTCTTCTATATCTAAATCTCTTAAATCTGTGCCATCGAGCCAAATACCGCTGTCGGGTCATAAAGTCGCGTCAAAAGCTTGACATTTTCCCCCACTAAAGCCACAGTTTCCCCCAAACGCAGGGTAAAGGAAATATTGGCTGCATCGCTACCATCCGAATAACAAAAGCTGACGTTATCAAACTGAATTACCAATTGAATTTGTGCTGGGACAAGTTTGGGATTTAAACTTAAAATCAGCGAGGGTTTGGTTGCCAAAAAGTCTAACAGTCGCCCCATATTTAGCAATACTTCGTAAAGGTTGACCGTTACGGCGCTCAGGATGAAAAGTCCCCGTTGAATGTATGCAAGTGACTCGACGAATAGGAGGACATTTCCGGGACTGAGGTTACTTTCTATCCTGAATTCAGACGGGTTAATTGCAAACAGCAGGTTACGACAAGAGCGAATTGACTACCGTGATATTGCTCACGATCGCATCCAGGATCGGCGAGCAAGAAAGCCCGTTCCCTGTAGTGCAAGAGGAACATTGTACGATGACGTACCGTTCTATTTTGCCCCACGCTCTCCCATGCTCTATGCCATTCACAAACGCAATGTAGATCGCTATTTTCAAGGAAAAAATTTTGTAATTCCCTAGTTTCTAAAGCATCGCGGTTATGGTGATGGGACGACAAGTAACGCCGAAATTTATGTATTACCCGCAGGCAGAGAAGCAGCACAAAGTTTTCTAGAAAAAGAACCCGATGCACAAAAGCGTTTAGAGCGAGTTAGCCGCCTGAGCGCTGGTTTTGAGACTCCCTACGGACTGGAACTTTTGCCAACGGTTCACTCGGTTGCTCAAGAACCCAAGGCAGCAGAAGATAGCCAAGTTGCGCTCGCACTCGTACATCAATCGAGCGATCGCCAGCGTCAAATCTTCAAAGAACAACACATTCGTAAAGCTTGGCAGCGCCTTGACGCGGAAAACTGGCTTAACTCCCAGTGAAATAGGGCGATACCTGGGTAGCACAGGTGCGATCGCAATTCTTAGTGAGTTGCATCACATTCCTCAACCGAAAAAGTGCGATAATGAAACAGTGAGAGAAAAGGCGGAAGCAACATCATTCCCAAGGGGGATAACTTATGAACCGCAAACTTTTGGCTACTTTAACCCTGGTAACTCCGCTATTTTTTACAAGTGCGGTCAACGCTGCGAATCCGCAACACGTAGAGCAGCTGTTGTCAACCAGGGAATGTTTCCAGTGCGATCTGTCGGGTGCGGACCTCAGCGGCGCACATTTAATCGGTGCTGACTTGCGAGAAGCTAATCTGCAAGGTGCTAACCTGCGAGAAGCCAACCTCGAAGGCGCTGACTTAACGGGGGCAAACTTGACAGGCGCTAACTTAACGTCTGCTTTTTTAACCAACGTTGATTTTAAACAAGCCGATCTCGACAACGCCAATTTGACACGTGCCACGATTTATGACTCGAATGTCTACAGGGCATCCATGAACAACCTGAATATCACCGATGCCGATATCTTTAACACCGCGATTGGTATTGGTGGCGAAGATGGAGAAATCCCCGACTGGAACCAGCAGGTTCTTGAGTAATATCATGTCCTTAGGTATCGCTAGTTTATCGATGGCTAATTGCTAATTGCTAATGGCTAATTGTCAAGTGCCTCCAGAGCAGCCATTAGCGATTAGCTATTAGCAGTTACACAACCGTTGCCTAAGGACATGATAGTTAAACAGTTGGATTTTTCGCTCAAACGGACAGCGGGAGAGCATCAATTTACACAGAGTGTGGGCGACAAAAGAGTCTTGTACTTCAATCGCATCAAGCTTTTGACGGATGGGATGCAAAGCAGCCGTTATCAAAGTAATGAAACTGTATTGACTCATAGGTTTTGTACCTGCAATCTCTCTGAGCGAGCTAGTGATAAAATTCAATTATTGATGGCTGTTTTCTGGGAAAATTCACCTCAAAATCAGCAGCGAGTCACGGCGGGACAGATGAAGAGTCTGCCTCATATAGAAGAACTTGTAGAAGCACTTGCTTCGAGGGTAAGCTTGTCACTGACTGAGTCAGGCAGAACAACGATCCACCTACCAGTTTTGGCGTCGCGATAAGTGGTAAAAGGATTGGGTTTTAAGGGTTTTTGGCTTACCTGATCCATAAAAAGTTTTTCCCGTTGTCTGGTTTTTACTTTAAACTCAAATTGTGCAGTTCTTGTGCAGATCCAAGTCATATCAGTTTGCTTGAATACCCATAGTTAGGACTGACGCTCGCTCCGCGGGGACACTCTGACGCTCTGAGTTTTAATTAAGGGCTATTTGCCGGACATTATCTCAAAAAATTAAAAAAACCAAAATCAAGCCAAAAAATCAGGACGGTATGACTTACCGTCCAAGTATCATAAGTAACAAGCAAACCGAAATATCCCAGTGGTAGGGACACGGCACGATTAACATTATCAGATTAACCGAAATATCCCAGTCGTAGGGAACACGATTAAGTTTATCAGATTAACCAAGACATTCATCTTGCCCTGCCCTGGGAGAGCGGGTAACTGGCAACTATCTTTTTAACTGGCGTCCAAAACTTGCGATCTGGCGCTCAAATTGAGCAAAAAATCCGCTCAAAGTCAACCCTATTTGGCTTAATTCTTGTAAGTGTTGCGCTGGCGCGCCGCCAAAAACCAGGGAAAGTAGGAAAACATGAGATTCACCCAGGAATTACGATCAGATTCCCCGTTTATCTCCCAAAGAATCCCAGAGATTTACCAAGAAACAAAGGTGATAAAATCGTCGTGCGTCAATCCCGTAACCGAGATATTTATCTTGCCGTCCCCTGGGAGAGCGGGTAACTTCTTAACTTGCGTCCAAAACTAGCGATCTGGCGCTCGAATAGCGGAAAAAATCCGCTCAAAGTCAATCATAAAATTATTAAA
>NZ_BLAY01000084.1 GCF_020521235.1 Microseira wollei NIES-4236
GGGTTGGTGACGCTGACCCGATAATCTCCAAACGGCAAGTTGGGGAATTGGTAGCGTCCATCTGCCCCGGTGGGGGGCGAGTCTACCGTAGTGCCATCCGGTCTGGTTAACCGCACGATGATGCCCGGGATGCCCTGTTCCCCTGCATCTTGTACTCCGTTGCCGTTGGCGTCGTTGTATACTGTGTCGCCAATTGTCCCGGTTTGCGCTGGTTGTTGGGTAAAACCAAAATCCGCCGTTGGAATATTGGAGTTTTGGGCGTTGACCGCAATCGGGTTGGGTTGGGTTTGGGTGGGATTGAACCCATTAGGTGGGTTGGTGACGCTGACCCGATAATCTCCAAACGGCAAGTTGGGGAATTGGTAGCGTCCATCTGCCCCGGTGGGGGGCGAGTCTACCGTAGTGCCATCCGGTCTGGTTAACCGCACGATGATGCCCGCGATGCCCTGTTCCCCTGCATCTTGTACTCCGTTGCCGTTGGCGTCGTTGTATACTGTGTCGCCAATTGTCCCGGTTGTTGGGTTAGTTAAGGTAACCGATGCCGTGGCTTCCCTGAGAGTTGGATCTTCGGTTGAACGAACGTTAGCTAAGTTTGTTAATGTGTTTCCCTGGAAGTTAGCTGGCACTCGGAAAGTCACCTCTAATTGCCGCTCTTGGTTAGGTGTCAGCGTACCCAAGGTACAAGGAAAGGTATTTTGACAGGCAGGGTCGCTAACGGAGACGAGGGTTACCCCTTGTGGCAACGGATCGTTCAACACTACGCCCGTCGCCGTCGCAGTGCCGATTCCTCTGTTTCTGACCGTAATCCTAAAAGTTACGTCGCTACCGCGGGGTGCGGTATTGGCGAGCGGTGTTTTTGTAATATCCAGTAGGGGACTATCAATAGCTAAAGTAAAGACACCGGGGTAGTAAGCCTCACCCGTATTGTTAGTGCTAAAAGTAAATGTGGCGCTGCTTCTGTCGTTGCCCATCAGATCAGAAATATTAGCACCTGTGAGCAAATCGATGTCAATACCCAGTTGGTTATTAAAATTTGGCTCTCTGCTGTCGGTGAAAGCGCTAATAGTGCCGTTGAAAAAGTCGTTTTCGGGGCTGGTGGGATTTGAAAGTGGCGTGTTGTTGAGAAGAACTCTATCCCCAGTAATAGTTGCATCCCCGTCATAAACAACCATGCCTAGCTTGGTTGTGAATGCGCCGCTACCAGGCGTTCTAAAACCAGACAGAGTTACGCTTTCCCTAGCCTCAGTGCCATTTACCGAAGTGAATACCGTTGTCAGGCCATCGAAAACCGTCAGATTGCGGTAAGGCTCGTTCGGGTCGTTATACACCACGACCAAGCTCCAGCCTGCTTCGCTGTTTGGTTCTACTGTAGACAGGACATCGGCGACCCCATACGTACCACTCCTAGCATTTCGTACAAGGGGGGTTACGTCAGCAAATCCTTGGTAAAACTGCCTTGCTCCCTGAACTTGAACATCGGCAGCTGTCAGGGAGGTGTAGTTAGCCTGCCCAGGTGGTTTAAATTTGACTTGATTGCGTTGTTGAGCGTTGGTCGAAATACCATGCCAGTATAGACCTGCCCAAAGAATTGTAGCGCCAGCAGGTATGTTGAGTTGGGCGGTGCTGGAGTTGAAGGTACTAGCATCACTGTCAACATCCAGATACTGCATGTTGTAGAACAAGTTGTTGGCGTTGGCGGTTGAGTTGCTATTTTGAGCTGTGCCGCAAGCAGGCCCTGTGTTATTGTTAACTGTCCTGGGCGGGTCTGAGCAAGTCATCAAGGTGTTACCGATGATGCGAATATCTCCCGTCGCGTATCTGGTGTTTTCTGGATTTCTCGGCGTCAACTGGGACAAGGCTGGCTCAGCCGTTAACAGCGTTCCCAGAATCGGCAGCGCCCAAAAGCTTTGCTTGATTGGGGCAAGGAAACGGTTATAGAAACTAGGGCGACAAGACCCAGGGGCGTTCAACTCTCTCACAACCTTTTTAAACAATGCACTCACGGCGGCTCTACCTTGGCGTTAGGACAGAGGATGGAATCGACCGGATAACGGCGTTAATCGCCGGTTCGGAAGTACCATATTGGGGATGGGTGGCGATCGCGCTCACTCTTTCTCCCGGTGGCAAAGCAGCAATTTTGAGCGAGAACAAGCCTTCTGCATTCGCTTCTGTAGTAGCGATCGCAATGCTCAATGGCCCTCGCTCCAAGCTGTTTTCACCCACCCGGTAAATTTCCACAGTTGCACCCGGAGTCGCCTTCCCTGCTAAAGTTACGCTCCCATCCGACGGTGCGTTGAAAAATTCCCGACTGACAAATTGCGGTGCATCAATGCCAAAATTCCCGGTTTTCCGTCGCTGTTGATGGCTTTCCATCCGGGGATTGGGGCCATCCCCGATTTGGTAAGCATGGACATCGGTATTCAATTGCGTTACCAAGTCAATACTCAATCCGCGCAGTCCCGAAAACTGGTTCGCGCGAATCACGTTGCGATCGCTATTCGGAAATGCCGCCACCACCACCCCAGGTCCCGGTTGGTCGCTAATCCGATTGTTCGCCACCTCGTGGTCTTCTCCCATCAGGTATATTGCGGCTCTTCGGTAGCGTCTGCCGTTACTGGCGATCGCATTAGAGCGAATCTTCGCCGACCCATTTGGTTTAAACAAATAAATCGCGCTCCCCGCATTATCCCGAATGATGTTCCCCACTATTTCTGTGTTAGAAATTACACCTTCCAGCCGAATCGCATCGGGCATTCCCGCAAAGCCATTACACTCCAAAATATTTCCTTCAATCAGCAAGTTATTCGCCGCCACGGCGGTAATAATAGCGCTACCATCGTGATTGGCAATAATATTGCCCCGGATTGTCGTCCCCAAGCTATTAAAAACGTAGACGCCAAACGCCGAAGTTCTAGGCAATTTCGCCGGTTTGGCACTCAAATACCTAGCAAAAAACCCAACCAAAGGACGGAAAAACGAATCCGTAATCGGCGTTTCCGGCGGTTCTGGAACTTCTTCCGCAATATTTTGCGGTCTTTGTCGCGCGAACACCCGCAGCCTTCTACCATCTTGTGAATACTCCCCCACTGGCGGAATGCCCAACCAATTGTTCTCGATCAACACATTTTTTGGTGGAACATCGCGGCGGCGGTATGGAAAGCTACTCGCCGGAGGTTGCTGTCTGCTAGTATCCGGCGGCGGTAAGCGGTGAGAAATAAAGATATCTGCGGGGGGCGTCGTTGCCGTCGCCCTATGACGCGAAGTAAACCCGTATACACTCAATCCCCGTATTATTACGTTATCCGCAGCAACGGAAAAGCCGCGTAACACCTCGCGACCGGGTGCGGGCAAGATCGCAATCACCGGACGGGAAATAGGCGGCAGGACGACGGGCGAGCCGAGGGGCAGTTGGGCAGAGGAGCAGAGGTGCAGAGGTGCAGAGGAGGAGATGGGGAGATGGGGAGATGATGGAGATGATGGAGATGAGGAAGACTCTTGAAGTAGAAGTAATTTCTTCCCCATCTCCCCTGCTCCCCTGCTCCCCTGCTCCCCTGCTCCCCTGCTCCCCATCTGCGTCCCCATAGGGGCAGCGTTATAACCGGGTTGAGTAGTGCCATCGACTACCACGGGGACGCTTAACGGCGGTAACACCTCGGTCAGGCGGATGGTGGTGGCGGTAGGCGGTAGGTTAAATTCGATTCTGGAAGATTCGCCAGATTGTAGGGGTGAGACTTGCGATCGCTCTACCCCAGAAAGCCGCTCTAGCGGTAAAGTACCATTGACAACTTCAATCGCCTCGCGCAAAGTCAGCCCCTCATCCGCCTGCACCGGGCCATCTTGGTTACTATTAACTACTACCCGCAGCGGTACAGTAGAAGCCAACACCCCATCGGATAAAAGCAAACAGGAAACCGCAAACCCTAAAAAATAGGTAATTGGTAATGGGTAATTGGTAATAGACTTTCTATTACTTATGACCCATAACTTATTACCTCGTGTGCAACCTATCGCGTTCATCGGTAGTGAATCCTAACTCATTATTTGCCTGGTCAGTGGTGTTCTATAAAGTTAGTTAACTCATCAAAAATACTCAAAAACTTCAGCGTTGCTGCCAGCGGTTCTGTATGGGGTTTCAACTCTGTCTGCGACTCGGATACAGATGCATCTTCCATACCCGAACTTATCGGTAAATTAGCAGCAACGGGAACAACTTCGCTTTCTCTTTGTTGACGCGGTACAACTCTTTGGCGACCAAATCCACCAAACAGTTCGTTAACCTTAAACGTTACTTGGAAATACGGTCCGCCTTCGGATCTAAAACCGCTAAAATCCCGGTCATCCACGCTACCGAAACTATAACCCAACCCCAAACGCAAATCCGGCGTCAGATAATAGCCAAACTCCGCCGCCCAACCCCATTCGTTGTAGTCTTCTTGACCAATCCAGCGCACCTCACCAGCAATGTCGGTTCTGTACCCCAAGCGGTAAGTTGCCCGCAATTGTGCCAAGTTTGTCGCCGTATTATTGCTGTAATTTCGGGCTAAATTAAAATCGCTGATGCGAAACGCATATTTGCCGTAAAATTCCCAGCGCCAATTCGGAGCATAAATCGCTTCCAAGGCAAACAAATGATCCGTTGAATCCGTACTGGTTCCTTGGAGAATTTCATCATAAGTTTGGGCGGGATTGCGACGAAATTCATACCGCATCAAAGCGTTAAACTTATCATCCTCCGGATCGCGATAAGCAAACCCAACTCGCAGGTTAATCGTATCATCTAAATCCCGCAACAACTGGTTAGAAGAATTCGCCTGGTAATAGCGCAACAACGCCGTAATCGAACGAGATATTTTGCCCGCCGCCCCCACTTCGATTAGCATATTGTCACCGCGAAAACTGCCGGTGCTGTATTCAAAGCGCCCGCTGGCTTTGAAATCCGGATTATCGGTATATTCGAGTCCGATACTATAGCTATCGCCAGAACCTAATCCCAAGGAAGCGGCACTTTGTCCCACCGCAAAGGGTTGGGGAAACCGTCTCCCCGCAGCAGTGCGACCAAAGATATTGTCCGAAACTCGTTCGTAACCCAGCAGCAAGCGCAGTCCGGGTGCAATCCGAATCCGCGACCTGATTCCCAGCGCCCCCTGTCCGATGACATTCCCAAAACCGCTGAGGACCGAATAGCGGCTGCTCATCGTGGTATCTTTAAAAAGTTCCCGCTCGACTATCGTGTCTAAACTGGTAATCGAGTTGTTCGTTAGCAGTCCTCCGTCAAAAAACTGGTGCGCCAGTCGCATCGTCACCCCGGGAAACGCCGCCCAATCTAACCCAAAAGTCGTGCGAGTCGGATAAAGTGGGTCGCTTGAACCTCCTAAGTTTTGTTCGTGTTGGGCGCGGAATGTCAGCAGCGGCGACCTCGCCCCCTCGTTGCTCAATCTTTCTAGCAACGGCACGTTTAACCGGGCTACGATCTGGTTCGCATCCTCATCCAAATCTCCCGCCCGGTCTTCCCGCACGCGGTTGACGTAACTTAAACTGAAATCTGCCCTACCAATTCGCTGGCGCAGTCCCGCACTAAACGTGTTGAGGGTATTATCCAACCGACTGCCGGGACGCGCTTCCACCCCTGGGTTAAATAAATCGGGCAAATCCGTTCTTACCGCCGAAGCAATGCCGAAATTTCTTTCGTAGTCGTATTGAACTTCTAGCGCCGTTGTGGTAGTAATTGCCGCCGAGAGCGAAGCGCCGTAACGAGTTTGACCGGGTGAAAAGCTAACAGTGGCATTGTTGAGGAAGTTTTCTTCCACCGAACGGTAGTAGGCGCGTCCTGCTAACCAGGATGCGATCGCACCATTCACCTCCAAACGATACGCCGACCCGCTGCGATTCCCCCGGAAAATAAAATCATTATTCGATCTGGCATATTCCCCCACAATCCGTCCGTTGTTTCCCAAGGACACCATGAAATCGAATCCAAACAGATCGAATTCCCGCATCCCCATATCTTCCCGCCAGTAGGTCACCCCAGCAAAAGCAGGACGATTGATCGATTGATTAAAGTTATACTGCAACCGCCCCGCAACGATGCTGGTATCGCTCCCGCCTTCGTGTTGGTAGGTGACCACAATTCGCCGCACCAGCAGCGACGAAGCCCCCGCCGTCCCGGTATTGAACAAGTCAAACTCGGTAGCTTGGATAGGACGGCGGAACCTCAACGTACCTCGGTCGTAATCGATTTCGTAATCGGGACCCCGCGATAGTTGTCGGCGTTCTAAAACCGTACCCGGTCGGTTAAGTTCTTCGGTTTCAATAAAAATGTTCTCGCTTCCCGGTACAACCAAACGACGGGATAAAAAGTACAACCCGCTAGTCCCGTCGGGGACGATCGCATCCCGCTGGAATCCCTGGGTATCGGGAGAAAACAGCGCCGTTACCTGGAGGCTGCCAAAACTGTAATTCGCTTTAAACCCATGCAGGGCGCGGTTGTTGGCGCTAAACAGTTGGGAAGCTCTAGAAAATTCGTTCGTGTAATAATCCCCCCACATACCGTAGTCGGGTTCGCCTCCCGGCCTGCGGGAAGCACGCTCAAACCGGACGTAGAAGCTATCCCTAGAAGGAGTAATGTAATCAACCCTAGAACTATCCCCGTAGACGGGATATTGTTGTTCGCAAAACTGGATACCGCCAAAGATGCGGTTATTCCCATCGCAAGTTTGATTCAGGGCGCGCGCCGTATTAAACGCCCCGGTAAACAACCATTCTCCCACCGGCCCGGTGGCAAATAAGGCCGCATCAAAGTCAACTTCCGTCCCGCCCAAGTCGTCGGGGTTGAGGAAGTCGCGCATACTACCCCAAAAGTTGGTTCCCCGCGGACCAATTCTCAAATTAGCGACACCGGAAACAATCGAGGGACGCAAGTTGGGCACAAATTCCACTTGGGTGTAAGCAACGATTTCCGCTGGTTCAGCTTCGTCGAAGTTGGAGAAGGGCGGTTGTTCGCTGGGGAGTCCATCGGGACTGTAGGGGGTGGCGCGTTCTCCGGCTAAGCTTCTACCCCTAACTCCCAAAATTGCTGCCCTGACGCGGACTTGCTGCGCTTGCAACGAAGATTGCAATGAGACTGTAAATCTGCCGTCGCGGGCGATCGCTTGAAATCCAGGTTGGTCTTCTTCTTGGTCAGCACCGACAAACTGACCGGCACTGGTAGTTAAAGTCACAACTGTGTCCCCTTTGAGGGGTTGGTTTTCTGAGTCGGTAATAGTGCCGGTAATCGTTACAGTTGAACGACCATCGGCGCGCACGCTCCTGTCGCCCTCTGGTAATATTTCTAACTTCGCTGCATTATTTTCTACATTCAGGCGCACTTCCACCGGCGCGTCATTACCTGCTTGGACGGTAATGACGTTTTCCCCTTGTCTGAGGCGGATGTTGTACCAAGTTTGGGTAATTAGGTTTTGAGAAGAGTCGCGCTCTTTTTGGGTGGGGGTTTCGGGGTCGAGGGTATTGCCGTTGATTTTAATTTCTAGGGTTTGGTCGGCAGGATATTGCACAATCAGGCTGGTGGTGCGTTCTCCAATCGTCCCCGGCTGGGGATTGAGGATTCGCACCCCAGAACTTGCCCCGGCGGGCAGTTGTGCGTTGAGTTGTAGGGGCCCGTTTAACGAGGCCAGAAACCGGGTTTCTGAGTTTCTGGTAAAACCCGCCCCTACCTCACTACTTGCTTGCGCTACAGCATCCGCGTGGGTCAGCAGTTGCGGTTCTGCACCAGCTTCTGCCTTTGGCTGGTCAGCTGTGGAAGATTTAACCAAATATCCGCGTTTCCACGTAGCCTCCCCGAGGGAGACTTCGCTTGCTGTCTGCTTGGCTGGGAGAAGCTCATCAGTAGTCAGTAGGGAAAAAGATTCCTCTTTCTCCCATCTCTCCCCAACGGGTTTTGAGCCACTAGACGCGCTCTGGGAGACTTCGTTTGCTGACTCCACGGCTTTTAGGGGGTTTTCGCAGGGTAGCGAAAGATGCTGCCCTATGAGGTCATCTAAGTGGTAACCCGTAAATGCCCTGTCTTGACCCGATGCCAATATCTCGAGGGCGGGTTCATATAGGCTGTTCGTTTGAGGCAGAGATAGTGTGTCAGGCCCGCCCCTACACAATAAAATCTGGTCGTTTACTGCTTGGGCATTTGCTGGTGGCAAAACTACCACCACTCCCAGCAGGGTTGGTATAAAAAAGTCCCGAAAAGTTGTCATTGAGCGAAGCCCCAGACAAATCGCACAGAAAAATATCAATGGTTAGCTTTTTTCAATGCCCCCTGCAATCAATTAAAAATTCAAAACCCAATTAATTTTGAAGTTTTAATTATTCGATTGCTCTTCACCAAATGCAGGCGTTACCCCAAAGTTCATCCTTACTGTTCCACCCGGTTCTAGGCGGACTAGACGCGACTGACTATTTCTTTCTATGAAATACAGGTTGGGCGCCAAAGTGTATCCCGGTAAGCTGCTCAAATCCAAAGTCCCAGTTCGATTACCCGCAATTACGTTGGCAACTGAAAATAGTCCATTGGCATCGGTGGTAACGCGATTGCCATCATCCAAAAAGATTACCGCATTCGGTACACCTGGTTCTCCTGGTTGTTGCTCGCCGTCAAAGTTTTTATCGACGAACACGCGACCGATTAGCGTACCACAATCTGAGACAATTCCGGGACGAATTTGCACTCTGTGACTTGCCACATTACTCCTGATATTTCGCCCTCTGCTAGTGCCAATCACTTCCGCTACGTTACGACCATTACCTCTAATCGCATCTGGCGTCAATGTCACGGCATAAACAATATTAAGAATTTGTCTCGGCGCTAAGTTTAGCGGAACGCGAAATGTAATCCTTCGATTGGAAACATCAGGGTTAGGTAGCTCTACACGAGTAGATTGGTTCCCATCTGTCAAGGCTGCTTGTATTGATTTAGCCTGGAAGTTCAATCCTAAAGGTAAGGTGTCTTGAACTTCTAAATCTCTGACGTTAGCTTGCCCCGTATTTCTCACCTGTAGGCGGTAAACCACAGTATCTCCGGGTTCTGCGGCAGCTTTATCTGCCGTTTTTATCACCTCTATTGTGGCTGCAACAACAACTGCATTCACCGAAGTTTGGTTCGATTGAACGTTCTGCACCGCTCCCAGAGCAGCATCTTGGAAGTTGGCAGTGCCCGTGTTAGTAATTGTAACGGTTTGAGCGGTGGCGCTTGACCAAAGGCCCGATACTAACCAAGGGATTGCGAGGGCTACTAAAAGCAATCCTCCTTGCCCAAGTCGCTGTTTCACAAGTTTCATTACAACAAGCTACACAGATTTTCATACTCCCATTGGGAATTCTTTTTACTATCTGCGTTTTTAATTCTACGAACACTTCCAAGCTTTAGTCAATAGGCAGATAGCATTTCATTTATTTTTCCTTGTATTTTAAACTTAACATCCGTCAGGACTTACGCGCACCCATCCGGGTTTCTCTGAAAAATCGTCGCTTTAGCACTAGAGAGCGACTTCAGGACTTACGCCAAGAAACCGGGTTTCTATAGAGAGCGAAGCAGAAATCCGGTTTCTAACATCGTCGTGGGTAAGTCCCGCTCCGTTATCGCCAATTTCTACAATAAAGATTGAATGTGATAAAAATGTGAAAATTTGACTCGTTATCAGTTTTTTCCCCTCCAGCAAAACTGAATGGAAACACAAGTCTGTCACGCAACTCCAACTTAGACGTTACCAGACTTAGAAATATTTTTTCCAGCTCAAATCTCAATCCTGGCAATCTGTCATTGGTTATCAAAAACTCTCAAGATTGCCTAGTGGCTATAACCGAGCAAAAATCGGCGACAAAATGCAGGTAAACGCTAAAACTATATCTCCTTTACAGCCATTTGAGCAAGTTCTAAAACATCTGTACAATCAAGATGTAAAGAATTGTAAACAAGTATGGCAGACAAAGTAGTTGTTGTGATCGGCGCTACAGGTGGGATTGGTGCGGCCTTGACGCGCAAACTAGCAACATCGGGAGCCAAGTTAGTGCTGGTAGCGAGAAATAGCGATCGCTTAGAAACTCTAGCCTCCCAGCTGTCCATCGATCGAGGAACACAAATACTGAAGGTGTCTGTTGATATCACCGACCGGCAACAGGTGGAAGACCTGATGAAAAAAACTGTTGCCCACTTCGGTCAAATAGACGCTTTGGTTAACGCTGCTGGTGCTGGGGTCTTAAAGCAGTACAACAAAATCGAACCAGCCGAGTTAGACGCGATGCTGGAATTGAATTTAAAGGGTAGCTTCTATACTTGTCAAGCAGTAGCGGAGGTGATGAAAGAGCGAAAAAGCGGTCATATCTGCAATGTGGTGGGAATTTTGGGCAAACACTCAATGGCAATGGGCGCAGCTTACTGTGCCTCGAAATTTGCTGTCGTGGGCTTTAGCAAGTGCATGGCGGAGGAGTTGAAGCGTTTTGGCATCAAGTTCACCCTGTTTTACTTTGGCGGCGTCGATACGCCGTTTTGGGACAATATCAGCTTGAAGGTAGATCGCGCCAAAATGCTCAAAAGTGAAACAGCGGCCCAGGCGATTGCTTTCGCGCTCAATTCCCCCCCAGAAGCCGTGCCGATGGAAATTAACATCCAACCAGAAAGCCACCTGTTTTTTTGAGGGGCTAGTAGAAACCCGGTTTCTTTGCCTAAGTCCCGATCCAACCAGAAAGCCACCGGTTTTTTTGAGCGACTAGAGGCTAGGGATGACCGATGAGGGAATCCTAGTAATCAAAAGCTCTTGTTTCTGGCTCTAGCCCCTGTTGGGGTGAGGCGCAAAAAGCCGCGAAAATGTCAAAATTTAGAGGCGGATAAGCTAAAAACTAGATTTTCAAGCGTTATGAAAATTGCTCGCGTTCACTTCTACGTGGAAGATGCAACGGTGTGGCGTGACTGGTTTGTCCGCAGGCTGGGCTTTCAAGCCGTAGCAAAGCGTGAGTGCAGCAGCACGCGCACGGAAGTAGTCACAAGCGGTTCGATCGTTTTTCAGCTATCCTCACCCCTGTTACCAGATAGCCCAGTTGCCGTTTTTCTGCAAAAGCACCCAGAGGGTGTGGCAGACTTGGCTTTTTACGTCGAGGATATCGCAGCCGTCTTGACTAGAGCAGTCAGTCAAGGTGCCCAGATATTACAACCGCTTCAGGAACAACCACAGGGGGAAGGCAGCCTGAAATGCGCCACAATTTCCGCTTGGGGGTGTTTGAGCCATACCTTAATCGAGGCCCAGGAGCAGGGGGGCCCAGGGGCCCAGGGGACTAGGGGAGAAATGCTTGATTCTCACCTGCTCGCCTGCTCACCTGCCCAGTCCCCTGTCTACTTTACCAACATCGACCATGTGGTGTTAAATGTGGCAGCTGGCGATCTAGAGCGTGCTATTGCTTGGTACGAGAATGTCTTGGGTTTTCAGCCGCAACAGGATTTTAAAATTCAAACCGAGCGGTCGGCTTTACGCAGTCGGGTGATGTTTCATCCGAGATCTCGCGTACAATTACCGATCAACGAACCTGTGGGGGCGAATTCTCAAATTCAAGAGTTTTTGGATATCAATCGCGGCCCTGGTGTCCAGCATATTGCTTTGCAGGCGATCGATCTTGTGCAAGCGATCGCCTGCCTGCGTCCTCGGGGCGTCGCGTTTCTTGAGGTTCCCCCTGATTACTATACCCAGTTGGAAAAGCGACACCGACTTCCCCTCACCCCGTCTCAATTGCAGCAAATTGCCCAGCAGCAAATCTTGGTAGATTGGCAGGAAGATGGTGCTACTGCCAACGGGGAAACCCCGCCCTTACTGCTACAAACCTTCACAAAGCCAATTTTTTCCCAACCAACTTTCTTTTTTGAGCTGATCGAGCGGCGAGTTGGTAGCGTCAGGGGCGAAACAAAACTTGCCCAAGGATTTGGGGAAGGCAATTTTCGCGCCTTGTTTGAAGCGATTGAACGCGAGCAGATTCAGCGAGGATCTCTCCGTAGTACTTGACGCGGTCATAGATAGTGAATCATGGCTAATGGCTAATGGCTAATGGCTAATCGCCTCTAGGAGCCGGAATAGGAAACCCCCTATGACCAATTACCCATTAGCCTCGTGACCACGGCAGAGCCTAGTAACGCCATTAGCTGCGATAATCTGTAAAGGAAAATAAATTTTTATTGCCCGATGTTAAGAGTGATTACTGACTTCGATGGGCCGATCGTGGACGTTTCGGAACGGTACTACCGGGTTTACCAGTTTTGCCTGGAAAAAACTAGCCGTCAGGATCGGTCAGTACGCCAGCTATCGAAGGATGAATTTTGGCAGTTGAAGCGCGCGCGGGTGCCAGAATGGGAAATAGGGATGATTTCAGGGCTTGACCCGGAGCAAGCCCAAGAATTTGCCACCATGAGGCGGCAAACCGTGCATACGCTCCCTTATTTTCACTATGACGAGTTGATACCCGGAGCCGTTGACGCCCTGGAAAAAGTGCAGCAAGCTGGGGTAGATTTGGTGGTGATGACGATGCGGCGAGAGATAGAGCTGGATTATGCCTTGGAACGTTTCGACTTAGGCCGATTTTTTCCGCCAAATCGACGCTATAGACTGAGTAACGACTATGTTAAAACCCAGGATATCGATGAAAAGCCGCTGTTGATGCAACAAGCGCTCAAAGAACTGCCATTAGCAGAAGATACGTGGATGGTGGGGGACACGGAAGCCGATATAGTTGCTGCCAAAACCAACGGGGTGCGTGCGATCGCAGTTTTATCGGGAATTCGCGATCGCGTGGAGTTAGAAGCCTACTTACCCGACTGGATCGTCAACGATCTGAGCGCAGCGGTAGATTTAATTTTATCTCAATGCCCACAAAAAATTTCAGCTTAAAAGGTAGGAGCCTCATATTATGTCCTTGGGCAACGGTTGTGTAACTGCTAATAGCTAATCGCTAATGGCTCTTTTGGCAATTGACAATTAGCAATTAGCAAGCGAGCAATTAGCAATTAGCCATCGATACACTACCGATCTCTCGCGGACATGATATCGCACCTACCCGAAGCGAGGTGTGAGATGAATACCGCGTGAATTGCCGTGGGGCTAACAGCGGTGTCTGAACTATGTTTAACGCGACAAGATACCAGCACTGCAATTCAGGACTAAAGCCCCTGTCACACGGGTACACATAATCATTCATTCAGCTAGAGTTATGACCAAGGTAGGGCGTTTGAGTTGGTGAATTAAGCAGATCTAACACATGGTCAAGTTTACTCTTCCCATCAGCTTCTGGATCGTAGAGACGGTAATCAATTACCCATAATTGGCCTGTTTCAGGATTAACATACAGGCAATTAACGCGCACCAATGGCTTTTATGACTCGGTGTTCATTCCCACTATATTGTTTTCGCGCTAATTCAATTTCTTGGCTATATCTTTTATCTAAAACTGTGTCATCAAAAATTATATAACCTTGCTAGTGATGTTGAATTAACGACTTAACGTTTTCCCACAACAGGTGGCGGCTGAGTTTTTCTCGGCTCAAATAACGATTAATTTGGTCGTGACTAATTGTTTCAACTGTGGACTTAACTTTAAATTTGGAGACTTAATAGAGATTGACATAAGTGAGAATATCCCAGCTCTCCATCGACATTGCCACGACGAAAAGACTGCCAATGATGGTAGTAATGGTATTCCAGACAAAGAACCGAGTCATTCAGGAGCCGGATGATGGAAATCTATCAAGTCCGGTTCTGTAAGAGAGGGTGGAGAAGTGATTCTCCACTCGACTCTAACCCCACTATCAAACGCCGTAAAGGTGGCATGGGGATAGTTGGTACTATCACCGATGATACCTGTAAGGAAGTTCTACGCATTCTAAGGCGCTTTGCGCCACGGGAAGCTCGGAAGCCCCAGAAGCCTACACCTACCCGCTAGGGAGGTGTAGGAGCGTCACCGGAGAAAGCTAGAAACCAACCACAGCAAGATCAAAGTTACGAGGGTGATAAATTGCTCATCTTTTAAGGGGATGCTGGCAATTGGAGTCGAGAGCAAGCTGTAAAACAGTCCCCCCAACAGCAAACCCACCAGCAAGCCGAATAGAGTCAGCAGTATGGCTCGACCAAACAGATTTTCCTTGCGATTGAGAAAATAAAGGCTCAACCCGATGCCCAAAGCCAAGGTTAGTTGCAGAATCGAACTATTGCCAGGGGGCAAAAAAATGCTCAAAGCTCCCAAACTCCCGAATAAACCAGCAGGCAAAAGAACGTCTTTTGTACTGGGAGTATCAATCAGCCGTTGCAGCCAAGCCGGAGATTGCTGAACCGGGGTGGGTGGAGTACTGGGAGGAGCAGTTGTCAAGCGTTCGGGAAAGCGAACGCCTTCGGGAACCTTGATTTTGCCTTCCTGGCGCATCCGCAGCCGCTCCATCAAAATGGCATCGTAGGCTGTTTCTAGCATTTCTTGTCGCTGGCGATCGCCTAAGGACTCAGCGAGCAAGCGATCGCGAGCCGCTTTAATTTCATCAAACGAAGCATCTTCGGTCAACCCAAGTTGTTCGTAAGGATTTTGAACGCTCATCGAAAACCTCCAACAGATCCCATACTAGCCGCAACAAGCCCGTTTCTGACCCTACAAGGGTCAAGATTAGCGCCATTGTAAAGCAACCACACCCAAGAGACATTAAAGTGTGGGCTTTTAGTAGCCCTGAACTATTTGTGTGGATGCCCACAAATAAACCGAACCGAGGGGGCTGTTTACACCAGCCCCCAAAACTGGAATTATCTTAGCTCTATTCAAAAGTTCGTGACGCATCAGGTGGGGCGTAGGCTCGTGCGATCGCCCTGGGAGATACCCAGACACAAGCCCAAGCAGCGGAAAACACTTTTATAGAATAGAGACTTTAATCGTCAGGTGGGGCATACTAATGCAGAGTGCATAGGAAGTTTTGTTAAAGCGATCGGCAAAATTGCCTCAATATTGACAAAGCGTTAAATGTAGAAGTTTCTCGATTACAGGTTGTTAGCATGACCGAGTTCTCGACTGATAATCATCTAAAATGCAGGATACACAATAGAAAGGAGAATCTATCGTCAGCCAAGTCGATCGGTTACTCCCAACCCCATATTCAACCCACCCGTTCGTCTGTTAATCCTCATGTGTTAGGGGAAATGGTAACTATGGATCGCGCCAAGATTCTTGTTGTTGATGATGACCCAGCGGTTCGGAACCTGATTTATCGTTTCTTGACTAAGCAAAATTACCAAATGGAGTCGGCTGCTGACGGTAAGACCGCCATAACGGTATTTGAGCAATTTAACCCGGATCTGGTGATTTTGGATGTAAATTTGCCCGATGCCAATGGCTATACCCTTTGTCAAGAAATGCAGGGTCGTACTGGTGTGTTTGTCTTAATGCTGACAAGCCGCACCGATGAAGCCGATAAAATTACAGGGTTTGAAAAAGGTGCCGATGACTACCTGACCAAACCGTTTAGTCTGGGCGAGTTAGGCGTCCGGGTGGGAGCCATTTTAAAGCGCCAGCGGGCTGTGACTCAGGCTGTACAGCAACGTCTGATGTTCGACCAATTAATCATCGATCCGGTGCGCCGGGAGGTGATGCTGAACAACCAGAGCGTATCTTTAACCGCCCTGGAATTCGACCTGCTGCATTTTTTGGCTTCCCATCCGGGTAGAGTTTGGCGTCGTTCGGAGCTGATTCAAGCTGTGTGGGATTACGAATACGTCGGAGATCAGCGCGTCGTTGACGTTCATATCGGTCAAATTCGCAAGAAGATCGAAACTGATGCGGATCAGCCAGCATTGATTCACACTGTCAGGGGCGTTGGCTACAAGTTTGAGCTTCCCGGTGCTAAACCAGACAACGGTAAGTAGTCATTTCTGGTAACGCTTTCCACCACCCTTCAACCCGCCTTGAAACTAACCCCATTCCCCAAGCTGAGTCTTGGGAATTTTGGGGTGGGTTGGTTTTTGCGGTGCTTTTGTTTTGGCGCGCATCTACCGCCATGCAATTAAGGTATCTAACACTTTGGTCAAGCGGTCATGGGTCATGGGTCATGGTAATTCCCCTCCCCGACAATTACCCATTACCCATTACCCATTACCCATCAAGCCGAATGTCTGAATAGGGTTTCCAGGTATACCTGAGCCGCCCGACGATAGCTGAGCGACGCTTCTTTTGTGTTGCCTTCTCCATTCTGAAGCAAAAACAGGGACAGAGCCGCCGTAAACACCCGGTCAAGATCCCAGTCGGGATGGGTTTCCAGGTAGAGCGTGAGCGATTCGTGTAGGGCTTCTGGAATTTCTGCCAATATACTGACTGTCGCGTTCATACAATTCCTCTGTGAGTCATGGGTCATAGGTCATCGGTCGTGGGTCATCAGTCACAAACTAATTAACCCAGGTTGCTAGTTATCAGCTTTGGCGGTGGTCATTGGTAATAGGTAATAGGTAATTGGATTGATTGGTGGTGCAACCCTGATCGTTACCAATTACCCTCGTGACCACGGCAGAGCCTAGTAACGCCATTACCAACATCCTTGGATGTAACTAGCAACTTACGTTGATTGCTGTCCGGGATGTGACCATTTGCGCCAGCGCCACCAGGCTGCTTTTGACATATTTCTCTCTATATGCTTCGCCACTGACTGATGACTCCCACTTGTAGGTGGGTCGCATCATTGTCTGCTAAGAGGGGGTGGGGTTGTCAATGATGCGAAATGTTACAACTGCTTTCTGAAACGAAAAACAATAACGACAGAATCAGCTTTTGGGCTTGATATTTGTTACATAACTTAAAAATAAGGGGGGATTTGGCGGCTATTGGGTGCGCTCGGGAAACAATCCCCAAGCAAACAGGAAGACAAGGGTCATGGGTGAATCTTTGTGGAAAACCGCAACCAAGCTGTGGAAAAAGTGGAACGGTGCTGTGGAAACGCTGTGAAATCTATGGGGAAATTTTGGGCGAAAGATAAGAATTGCAAAAATTTGGTAGTGATGGGGCAAGGGCAGGTGAGCAGGTGAGCCCAGAAAGACTCTAGATGAGGGTTTCCAGGATAAAACTAAGCTTTTTGCGATTTTACCCCCTTACTTGCACAGCTGCTCACTTGCTCACCTGCTCAATTGCTTACACGCTCCCTTGCTCCAAAACTGTATAAACCTGGCGCTGCTCGAACAGGTCAACCAGGTGGGGGTTGAGTTTATTTTTACTAGCGGCGGTTTTGAGAATCTTAACCGCGCTCTCTGCTGATATCTTGTCCTTGTACGGGCGATCGCCAGCGGTCAGCGCGTCGTAGATGTCGGCGAGCGCTAAAATTTGGCTGGCAATTGGAATTTGTTCTTGTTTCAATCGTTGCGGGTAGCCAGTTCCATCCAGCTTTTCGTGGTGGGACAACACGATGCTGGGGATATTTTTCAGATCGTTCGTCCAGGGAATCTGCTTCAGGAAATGGTAGCTGTAAGTAACGTGAGCTTCAATTGCTAACCGCTCTTCGGGTGTCAAATTTCCTCTGGGAACCATCAGCTGCGCCATTTCTTGAGTAGTCACTAAGTACTGTAATTTACCGTCTATATCTCTGTATTGATACTGGGACAGTTCTGTCCATAAAGCTAGTTCCTCGTCAGACAAAGGCTGAAATTCTCTCGTAATTGAGCTTTCTGGTTCGTTAATTTTCAGGAGCAGTTCCCATAACCGATCGAGGTTTTCCATCGCTTCTAGAAGAGATGTATCAAATTTTACTAACTCTTTGCTGGGAGGAGCAAAAGAATGCTGCTGTTGAGATAAGTTTTGCAAATACTGGAACTTAGCTTGGGCGGTGTCCAATTCCAGGGTGCGCCCCGCGACGGCAAAGCGCTGACGAACGATCTCCAGTTGTTCGGGGGAGAGTTTTTTTAGCCGGTGCAAAAGCGCTTCGGGGACGCCGACTTCGCCGAAGTCGTGCAGCAGGGCGGCGTAGCGGATTTCTTGCAGCTGGCGGGGGCTAAAATAAACCGACTCTAATGGCCCGGAAGTGACTGAATTGACCTCAATACTTAAAGCAACGCTCAAGGCGGCGACTCGCTCGGAATGACCGTAGGTGGTCGGATCTCGCTTTTCAATCAGCTGGATAGAAGCTGTGACAAAACCCTCGAACAAGTTTTCAATACTTTCTTGCAGGTGGTTGCGCTCGATTGAAATTGCTGCCATTGAAGCCAAAGAGCGAACTATTCGCGCTTCCCAATCTGAATAAGACTGGGTGACATGCTTGACGTTTTCAGGGTTGACAACGGTATCGGGTTTAACTTTACGATTGATCAGTTGCAGTACGCCAATTACTTCGCCCTGTTGGTTTTGCATCGGTAGCACCAAAACCGAGCGAGTTTTATAGGAAAAATCGCGGTCAAAGTTGGTGTCTAGCTGATAGGGAACTTCTGGTGGCAAATTGTAGGCATCAGGCAAGTTTAAACTTTCACCCGTCAGCGCCACGTACCCGGATAGACTATTGTGAGTGATGGGCATGGCGAATTCCCGAAACGTGACCTGGGGAATCGAATCGTTTTGGGCTGCTTTAAACAGTAGCTTAGCAATGCCATCGTTGCGGTCAATTAAATAAAGGCTGCCAGCATCGCTACAAGTAATTTCTCGACTCTTCGATAAAATTAATTCGAGTAATTTTTCCAAAGACTGGCTGTTAGAAAGGGCGGTGCCGATTGCCAACAGCTGTTCTACGAGTTCCACCTGTTCGGTAGATGCCAAAAGCAGTTCCTGATTCTGAGCGCTCGCCAGCTGGGTATTGAGAACCATAGTGAATTTGTCATCGAGAAAACGCGATTATTAGCTCTGTCTTTTTGGTTATTTGACGCTCGGACATTTTGAGTTTAGCGAATCAAGGGACAATCCTCACCTTAAATGCGGCAAGGGGGCTGCCGCTAAACCTGCGCGGAAGTATCTCGCCGGAAGGCGAGTACCGCCATAGGTTTAGCGTCTGGGGAATTGCCGCCAATAAATAAATTGAGCGCGAGCGTTTCCTTATTTTTAAGATGCATATTCGTAGCCATCAGCTTTGTGAATGGTTGTTAGATATTTCGGATGCACGTCAAAACTCTTGCCTCCTGTAGTTAGCTTGAAGCTTGGTTTGAATCGAATAGCAATTCGACCAGTGTAGGTTCCTGCATACTTCGGAGTTAAAACTTCGGCTTTAACTATATCGCCCGTCTGGAAACCCATGAAGAACTTTTGAGCGGGTGCATGACGAATAGGAAAGCCGTAACGGTCGGTTTTGCAACGTTGCCTTTTCCCATGTCCTTTTGCTTTGATTAGTAAGGGTTTGACACCTTTAACAAGAAGTAATTCTTGCGTCGATGCACCAACACAAGCCGCATCAGTCCAATGAGTTTTCTCAATCCCCCTGGTCTGGCGGTTGAATTTAGTACGCCCTCCAGTTCCCGTTTCAACAGGCAGTCCAATAGACTGCAATCGCCTAAACAATTCCCACCGAGTAGAATTGACCGCCGCCGCATCTTTAAGTGGTGTTTTATGGGACAAGATGCGATTGAGCAAGTCTGGTTTCTTCTTCAAAAACTGCTCAATGGATTTATTACCTTTTTTCTGATTGCAGTCATGGCAAGCCAAACACAAGTTACTAACTCGGTCAGACCCGCCTTTGCTGCGAGCTAAGATCTGCTCGATTTCCAGGGGGATATTTTCTGCATCGCAGTAGACACATTTTCTACCCCACTTGGTTAGGAGGTACTCTTTGACCTCAAAGCCAAATAGTTCTCCTCTTTGATACTCAACACCTGATACTTCAGGATTAGATAAGGCGTGGGTGTCAAACCTGACTAATTCCTGAGAGATTGCGGTAACTGGGCATAGCCTTCTTAGCCTGTTTACCCAAGTCAAAACGTTAGAAACTCTGCTTTCAAGACTGGGGGGAAGCCATCCTTCCGGCCGCGTTCTATTCAAAAAACGAGGTTTTCTATAACGAGTCTTTCTGTTACGCCGTCCCCGTCTTAAAGCAGCACGACTTAATAACGAATCCCGAATAACTTGACCTCGGTGAGAAACTTCCAAGGCACATGTTACCCGTCCAGTTTCTTCTTGAACTACGGCAAAGCCAGTCACCTTACTACCAGGGTCGATTTTGATTCGATGTGGGTGAGTTGTAGATTCTTCAACGGTTCTATCCTGCATCACAATTGTGAATGGATAGGGTTTGAACACCTTAACTCTACCTTTTTTGAGCAGTTCTCTTGCCCGTGCTGGATGGCAGGGTTCAAGAGGAAAGAGATTTTTATCTAATACGAAAACGCGCATTACTGCACCTCTCATTTCTGGTTAAGGTTGCAAGGACGCTGTTAAGACTCGGTACTTTCTGAGTAACACTGGCTTTCCCTTAATGACCTGTTTAATTATCCAGTTGTAGAGCAAAGAACTGGCACGCATTCTTTGGTACGAACTTTAACTCTTGGTCTTAACGGCTGCTAGGAATTCCTAGCCGTCTGGTCAACAAGCGCGCAGAATGCGCCCACACTGTACACGTAGTGTCAGTGTGCGGTAGTTGACAGCGTGCTTTTGCGGTGTGGTTATTGATTCCTGATACGTTAGTCTCGCGTACCTACTGCTTGACATCTGTTGGTTTTGCGGGTGGGTTAAATAACACTTGAATCCCTAGGGCGGCTAGACCGATGGCGATCAGGCCAAAGATGCCGGTGGCAAGGGCGCTGACGCCGACGACTAGGGTGCGAACGGCGACAGTGATGTTAACTACTGTAAAGTTGTCGGATTGAATTGGTTTGCTGGCAAAGCTAGAGGCGATGGATGAGGTGAGGGAGTATAGGGCGATCGCCAGTCCTGCCGCTACTACTGCACCGCTCAAACAGCGCAGCGGTCCCGGTAGCGCCGATCCAGAGGGATTTGGCTGAGTGGCTCCGTCTTGAGTGGGTGTTGGTTCTGTCATAAATTGCGATTGTTTTTGGCAATTGTTAGCAAAAAGAAATCAAATAATTAGTTGCTAATTGCTAATTGCTAATTGCTAATATAGCATTGTTGCCGAGCGAGCCATTAGCCAGCCATTAGCAACTTGAGTTAGTCAAGAATTTCCGTTGTAAAGCTTGGTTAAATTTGACTAAAAACGGCGATAGTTTGATTAGACTACTCTAATTCCAGTTGCGGTGAACTGAGCTAAAAAGAAATCTAGACCGGGGTCGAGAATCCCTGTTGCTACTTGTTGCTGAACGAGTTCTGCTTGGCTGCGAGATTCTGTTAGCGCGAACACAGTCGGGCCAGATCCTGACATCATCGTACCTAAAACACCAGCTTTCTCAAATGCCTCCCGCAATTGCTGCACTTGGGGATATTTTGGCAAAACGACTCTCTCTAAGTCGTTGTGGAGGGATTGACCAATTTTAGCTGCATCTTTGTGGGCGATCGCGCTCACCAATCCTCCCGAATGTACCCTCGCCGATCTTTCTTTCAGGCTTTGCGGATCGGATACGTAGGAACTGCTATACTGCTGTCGGTATGTCTGATAAGCCCAAGCGGTGGAAACGCAAGAGCTGCGGTGTTTGGCTAAGACGACGTGAAGGTTATCCAAGTCGGGTAGGGGGGATAGTCTTTCGCCTCTCCCGGTAGCGATCGCCGTCCCACCCCCGATGCAAAATGGAATATCGGAACCCAACATGGCGGCGAGTTCCTGCAATTCCGATTGAGTTAATCCTAGTTGCCACATTAGATCTAACCCTACTAAAACGGCGGCGGCATTGGTCGATCCGCCTGCTAACCCGGCGGCGACGGGTATGCGCTTTTCTATTTCGATATCGACGCCGCCAAATTTGGCAAAAGCGTTGGGAAATTGGTTTATCATTAACTGCGCCGCCCGATAGGCCAAGTTTGTTTGATCTAAAGGGACTTGGGGATGGTCGCAGTGGAGGCGGATGTTGTCCGTGCCATTGGCGTGTAAGTCGATCCCATCGGCGAGGTCGATGCTTTGCAGGATCATTGCCAGTTCGTGATAGCCGTCCGGGCGATCGCCTAAAATTTCCAGATATAGGTTAATTTTGGCTGGGGCTAACAGGGAGTAGGAACGCATTCGATTTGAGATTTTAGATTGGGGGTAAGTTGTGACTCAATTCGACCCACTGGGAGACGCCCAGGTCTTCGGCGCGGGCTTGCGGGTTAATATTTAATTGTTCCAGCAACTGGGTTAAGCGATCGCTCTCTACCACCGATTTCAAATTATTTCGTAACATTTTCCGCTTGGCGGCAAATCCCAGTTTCACCAAAGTCTCTAACCGTTTCGGATCGGCGGCGGGGGGTGCTGTTAATCTGGGGCGCAAACGCACTACGGCAGAATCGACTTTGGGCGGCGGGTAAAACGCTGGCGCTGGTACGGTACAGATTAACTCGCAGTCGGCTAAGTATTGTACCCGGACTGATAAAGCTCCAAATGCTTTTGACCCCGGTTTGGCATATAATCTTTCCGCTACTTCTTTTTGCACTAGCAGCACGATTGACTCATAGGGTGCTTCTGCGGGGGCAGAAATTGTACCGAGTAGTTTCTCTAAAATGGGGCCTGTGATGTTATAAGGTATATTGGCAACAACTTTATTAGGTTTTTGAAACGCCGGGAAAGGTTCTAGTAAGGCGTTTAAATCGAGTTCGAGGAAATCGCCTTGCAACAGCAGAAAATTTTCGGTTTTTCCCAGTTGTTTGGCTAATTTATCGCATAAATCCCGGTCAATTTCTACGGCGACAACGGACTCAACCATAGGCAAGAGTCGTTTTGTCAAGATGCCCGTACCTGGACCGATTTCCAGGATGCGATCGCTTGCTGATAATTCGCCTGCCTCTACGATCTGGTTCAAGGCTTTTTCGCTTCTCAACCAGTGTTGAGCAAATTGTTTTCGGGGTCGATGATTCATTAAATAAAGCTTAAGTTTGTTACTTAATCAATAATTGGTATTATAGATTACAACTGAAAGCAAAAGTCTATGAATATATTAGTCTATTTGCTTCCGAGTTTATTGTTTTTTTCCACATCGTTGAATGAGGAGTGAGGGGAACATGACAAGATATAGTCGGCGTAAATTTATTTTGTATGGTTCTGCGGCATTAGGTACGAGTATCTTCCTGAAAGCTTGCAACACGAGTACGCCAAATACGCCACAAACGACTGCCACGACGCCAGCAGCACCGGGCGCCGCAGCAACTCCGACGGCATCGCCGGTGGCAGCAGCGAGTGGAGATACAATTAAGGTGGGCATCCTGCATTCCCTGAGCGGGACGATGGCAATTAGCGAAAAAAGCGTTGTAGATGCCGAACAATTAGCGATTGAAGAAATCAATGCCGCAGGCGGCGTTTTGGGCAAGAAAATTGAGTTTATTGTAGAAGATGGTGCTTCGGATTGGCCCACTTTTGCCGAAAAAGCCAGAAAGCTAATCGACCAAGATAAAGTAGTAACAATCTTTGGCTGTTGGACTTCTGCCAGTCGCAAGGCGGTGCTACCAGTTTTTGAAGAAAAGAAACACATGCTTTGGTATCCCGTCCAGTACGAAGGGCAGGAGTGTTCTAACAATATTTTCTACACGGGTGCTGCCCCAAATCAACAAATCGAACCATCGGTAGATTGGCTGTTGCAAAATAAAGGGAAAGAATTCTTCCTAATTGGCTCGAATTACGTTTTTCCGCGCACAGCTAATACGATTATCAAAGCGCAGTTAGTAGCCAAAGGCGGAAAAACGGTCGGTGAGGATTATTTGGAATTGGGGAATACGGAAGTCACGCCGATTATTACCAAGATTAAGCAAGCTTTGCCGAAGGGAGGGATTATTTACAATACCCTCAACGGCGATAGTAACGTCGCCTTTTTCAAACAGATGCAAGGCGCTGGATTGGGACCAGATAAATATCCGACGATGTCTGTAAGCATCGCCGAAGAAGAAGTCAAAGCAATTGGTCCAGAATATCTCAAAGGTCATTATGCTGCCTGGAATTACTTTATGACCGTCGATTCCCCAGCTAATAAGAAATTTGTGGACGCTTTCAAAGCCAAATATGGGGCAGATCGGGTAACAAATGACCCAATGGAAGCAGCTTACATTGCGGTTTACTTGTGGAAGCAGGCAGTAGAAAAAGCGAAAACAACCGATTTGGAAGCGGTGAGAAAGGCGGCGTTAGGCCAAACTTTGTCAGCGCCAGGAGGAACGGTAACGATGGAAAATAACCACCATATCGCTAAGGTGGTGCGAATTGGCGAAGTCAAAGAAGACGGTCAATTCAATATTGTTTTCGCCACGCCTAAAGCAGTTTCACCGATTCCTTGGAACCAATTTGTAGCAGAAACAAAGGGGCTTTCTTGTGATTGGTCAGATCCGGCTAAGGGAGGGAAGTTTAAAATTTAAGATTTAAGATTGAAGATGGCAGATTTAAAAAATATAAAATCTGCAATCTTCAATCTGCAATTGAAGCGGGGAAGGGTAATGGAAGTATTGTTGGATGTTTTATTTAATGGGCTTAGTATCGGCGCGGTTTTGCTAATTGCGGCGCTGGGATTGGCGATTGTGTTTGGGTTAATGGGCGTGATTAACTTAGCCCACGGCGAGTTGATGATGTTGGGCGCTTATACTACTTTTTGTGTCCAAAATATATTTAAAGCTTTGGGCGGCACTCTGTTTGAAAGTTATATCTTTTTTGCTTTGCCTTTGGCTTTCATAGTTGCTGCTGCTGCGGGATTAATATTAGAGAGGGGTGCGATTCGCTTTCTTTACGGACGCCCGTTAGAAACTTTATTGGCAACTTGGGGTGTTAGTCTGATTTTGCAGCAGTTTGTCCGCAGCGTGAACTGGGTGCTGATAATTGGCATAGTTTTGTTTTGTTTGTTATTTTTTGGCGCGATGTGGATTCTGCGTCGCCGTCCGGATTTCGAGCGAATTCGCAATTGGGTGGTGACGGTAATGTTACCGCTGTCGTTGGGGGTGGCGATCGCATTCTGTTCTTTTTTAGCCCAAACTTATAAACTAGCGGTGACTAAACCTTGGTTTGGCGCTCAAAATGTCGATGTCACTGCACCTAAATGGCTGCGCGGTGGGTTACCCCTCGGTACGTTACAATTACCCTATGCGCGGTTATTTATTATTGGTTTGACTATTATTTGTATCGTCGGCATATATCTATTTTTACAGCGATCTGCTTGGGGATTGCGAATTCGCGCGGTGACTCAAAATCGCAGTATGAGTTCTTGTTTGGGTATTCCAACTGCTAAAGTAGATGCGATTACGTTTGCTTTAGGATCGGGATTAGCTGGTGTGGCGGGATGCGCTATTAGTTTACTCGGTTCTGTAGGGCCAAATACAGGACAAAATTATGTGGTAGATACGTTTATGGTGGTGGTTGTCGGCGGGGTGGGTAAGTTAGTCGGTACAATTGTGGCTGCGATCGCTATTGGTACTGCTAATTATCTCATCGGTTCGGGTACTCTGGCGCTATTGCTAACACCGATAAAACCACTGGCGGATTTCTTTACCATTTTTGCTACAACCAGTATGGCAAAGGTGATGGTGTTTGCTTTAATTATCGCCTTTTTGCAGGTGCGCCCCGCTGGTATGTTTCCGCAAAAAGGACGTACTGTTGATGCTTAAGTAAATAGATATTGAACCGCGAAGACGCGAAGAACACGAAGAAAGAAGAAAGAAGAAAGAAGAAAGAAGAAAGAAGATTTTTATAGGAGAGAGGAAAATGGAGAAGGGGAAAAAAGGTGGGGCGATAGAAAGGGGGAATGAAGGACAGGAAGATCGGGTGGAACGGAAAGTATACCAATATCCCCGAAGTAACCAGAAAGGTAGCAAAAATTGGAGTAAGCACGAACGATATGATGCTAATACTGTGTCAGGTTGGAGCAGGATGACGCAGAAACAGCGATCGCTTTTAATTGAAGCAGGGATTGTGGGTGCGATCGCTCTAATATTAATCTTAGTGATGCCCGCGCTTCTTTCTGAGTTTCGTCTCAATTTGTTGGGTCGATTTTTAGCGCTGGCAATCGTTGCTCTGGGTATCGATTTAATCTGGGGTTATACGGGACTCCTGAGTTTAGGTCATGGGATCTTTTTTGCCTTGGGGGGTTATGCGATCGCTATGCACCTGCAATTAGCGCCCCTCGAACCAGGTATATTACCGGAATTCATGAATTTATATGGTGTCACGGAATTACCCTGGTTTTGGATGCCTTTTTATTCTTTGCCGTTAGCGACTGTTGCTGTGTTTATTATACCAGGTTTAATGGCAGGAATTTTGGGTTATTTGGTATTCCGAAATCGCATTCGGGGGGTTTACTTTTCTATTTTAACCCAGGCGGCGACGATTGTTTTTTTCAATTTCTTTAACGGGCAGCAAAAGTTATTCAACGGCACGAACGGGTTAACGAATTACAAAACTTTTCTAGGGTTAGAAGTTAAAGCAACCCAAACTCAGTTTATTTTTTACGCTTTGACGATATTGTTGTTAGTAGGAGGGTATGCCATCTGTCGGTGGCTGACCAGCGGACGCTTTGGCAGGCTGTTAATCGCAATTAGAGATGATGAAAGTCGGGTGCGGTTTTCCGGTTACGATCCAACGGGATTTAAAGTTCTAGTTTTTGCCATTTCTGCCGCCCTCGCTGGTATTGCTGGCGCCATGTTTACGCTGCAAACTGGCATTATTTCACCGAAAGCAATGGATATTGCTTTTTCAATTGAAATGGTAATTTGGGTAGCGGTGGGAGGTCGTGCTAGTTTAGTAGGTGCGGTTTTAGGAGCCGTGGTGGTAAACTTTGGCAAGAGTCTTCTCAGCGAACAATTTCCCGAAGTTTGGCTATTTTTCCAAGGGGCGCTGTTTTTATTGGTTGTAACTGTGCTTCCCGGCGGTATCGTAGGATGGTGGCACGAACAAGGGATGGAAAGAATGCGAAGTCTTCTAGGACGACCCAAACAACTATCAACCTATCCCAGTTTAGAAGCAGACCCCGAAGTGCAACAAGAACGAGAAGAATTGTAATCTTACCCAATTAGCAATTAGCAATTAGCAATTAGCAATTACCAATGCCTGCCAAAATCTTAGAAACAGAAAATGTGACGGTTAGCTTCGATGGGTTTAAAGCGCTAAACCAGCTAAATTTTAGTTTGGATGTCGGGGAGTTGCGGGTAGTTATTGGTCCCAACGGTGCGGGGAAAACAACTTTTTTAGATGTGATTACCGGCAAGGTACAACCAACGGAAGGGCGAGTGTTATTTAAAGGGCGAAATACGAAAAAAATATCCGAACATCAAATCGCCCGTTTGGGAATTGGTCGCAAATTCCAAACACCTCGGATTTACCTGAACCTATCCAGTCGCGAAAATTTGGAACTGAGTTACAATCGCAATAAAAATGTTTTTAGCACTTTGTTTGGCAAAAGTTCTAGTAGCGATCGCAACCAAATAGCAGGTTTATTAGAAACCATTGGTTTAGCCGCTAAAGCCGATATTCAAGCTGCTTTGCTGTCTCACGGAGAAAAGCAACGCTTAGAAATTGGCATGTTAGTCGCCCAGTCTCCCGATTTATTATTAGTCGATGAACCAGTCGCCGGACTTACCGATGAAGAAACTTATAATGTGGGGAAATTGTTACTAGCTTTAGCAGAAAGTCATTCGATTTTAGTCATCGAACACGATATGGAATTCGTGCGCCAAATTGCCCGGAAAGTAACGGTGTTGCACCAAGGATCGGTTTTGTGTGAAGGAACTATTGAAGAAGTACAAAACGATCCGCGGGTGATTGAAGTCTATTTAGGTTCTAGTACTGAAAATTGATCGAACCACAAACACGCTTGGGTGCGTTACAAATCTTGACGTGCCAGTCAGGTAACTCCTGTTTATTTTTTTTAAGAAACCAGACAAATGGAAAATTGCCTGCCAAACTTGTAGATAACGCAAGTTGCTAGTTACATCAAGCGGTACTGGTAATGGCTAATGGGTAATGGCTAATGGCTAATGGCTAATGGCTAATGGCTAATGGGTAATGGCTAATGGCTAATGGCTAATGGCTAATGGCTAATGGGTAATGGCTAATGGCTAATGGCTAATGGCTAATGGCTAATGGCTAATGGCTAATGGGTAATGGCTAATGGGTAATAGGTAGTTGTCAAGAAGGCAAAAGCATGTTAACCCAATTAGCAATTAGCAATTAGCAATTAGCAATTAGCAATTAGCAATTACCGCTGTCACAAGTTATAACTAGCAACTTGAGTTAGATAGTTGCATCCTCCTCAAGGAGAACTTGCAGTGGAGTACGAAATTCGCTACAAACCAGCCTTTGCCGCGATTTTTGTCACCCTCAATCCTGGTGACAGCATTACAGCGGAAGCGGGTGCAATGACGAGTATGGATGCCAGTTTGTCGATGCGGACTGAATTTTCTGGTGGGATAATTTCCGGTTTACTGAAAAAATTCTTTGGGGGAGAATCCCTATTTGTTAATGTATTCAGCAATCAAACCCAGCAACCTTTAAAACTGGTTTTAACTCAATCTGTAATAGGAGATATTGCTTGTATTGAATTGCGCCGTGGGGGAGCAATTTGCTTTCAACCCGGTGCTTATATTGCCCACACTTCTGGGGTCAAAATCGGCGTGCGCTGGGCAGGATTTACCAGTTGGATATCGGGTGAAGGACTATTTAAGCTCAAAGTAAGCGGGGAAGGAAAAGTGTTTTTTGGTGCTTATGGAGGGTTGACCAAAAAACGAATCAATGGAGAATTTATCGTTGATTCTGGTCATTTAGTCGCCTACGAACCTCAAATTAAAATGAAAGTGGGGTTAGCCGGTGGATTAGTTGGATCGGTGACTTCTGGGGAAGGATTGGTGAATCGACTTTCCGGTGAAGGTACGATCTATTTACAGTCGCGCAGTATTGATGGCTTAGTGAGATATTTACGTCCCAAAGTTCGTTAGCCATCAGCAACTCGGTTTTTGGCATGAGTTATTAATTGTTAGGCAAATGTCACAATGGAAGTTGAAATATTACATCAACCTGATAGCGCGATTGCTCGCGTTATTCTAGAAGCAGGAGAAGAATTAGTCGCAGAAGCTGGCAGCATGATTGCCATGAGTGGTTACATCAATGCCAGTACCACTTTACGCAGCGGCGGTGGAGGAATTTTAGGCGGACTCAAGCGCCTCGTGGCAGGAGAGTCGCTATTTTTGAGCGTTTTTCGCTCTCCAATTGCGGGGGGCGATCTCTTTTTATCTCCTAAGTTAATCGGAGATATTCTCGCCTATCAAATGACCGGAAATGGCTTAGTTGTCCAAGCTACTTCTTACCTCGCCAGCGAATCAAGTGTAGATATTAATGTGGGATTTCAAGGGATAAAGTCTTTGTTTTCCGGCGAATCGATTTTTTGGTTAGAAATGAGCGGCTACGGTTTGCTTTTACTGACTTCCTTTGGCGGGATTTATGAAATTCCAGTCAATGGCGAATATATTGTAGATACTGGTCATATTGTGGCTTTTGAAAAAAGCTTAACCTTTAGCATCAGCAAACCGGGTTCTAGTTGGATTGGTGCTTTTTTAGGTGGTGAAGGTTTGGTTTGTCGGTTTACAGGACAAGGTAGAGTATTTTGTCAAACCCATAACCCCGGTGCTTTTGGTTCTTTGGTCGGGTCTCAGTTACCGCCAAGATAATCTTCGTAGTGGCGCTTGGGCGCTTCTACAAACCTAGACAAATATGGAGGTTAAAATGAGCGAAATTGCCTACGAAATCGACCATGCGCCTGCTTATGCATCCCTGCGTTTAAATTTAAAGGCGAATCAAACTGTATTAGTTGAATCTGGCGCAATGGCAGCTATGGACCCTTGGATAAAAATGAAATCAAAAGTCAAAGGGGGGTTGATGAAAGGTTTGGGAAGGCTAGTCAGCGGCGAATCTTTTTTTGTGAGTGAATTTACCGCTGAAGGCAGACCGGGAGAATTATATATTTCTCCCGGCGTCCCTGGCGATATTCAGCATTATTATCTGAATGGCAATGCTTTGATGATTCAATCTTCGGGATTTGTAGCTGCCAGCAAAACTGTAGAAATAGATACCAAATTTCAAGGTTTTAAAGGCTTTTTTAGCGGGGAGTCGTTATTTTTGTTGCGGGCAACGGGGGAAGGCGATATCTGGTTCAGTTCCTATGGGGGGATTGTAGAAATTCCTGTGACGGGGGATTATATAGTAGATACTGGCTATATTGTTGCCTTTGAAGATTCGTTAAATTACAACGTTGAAATGTTGGGCGGCTTATCGTTTAAAGGTCTAAAAACTGGCATACTAGGCGGTGAAGGTTTGGTGTGTCGTTTCAGCGGTCAAGGTCGTTTGTGGGTGCAGTCCCGCGAACTTTACAGTTTGATTAATTTCTTAAACCCTTTCCGTCCAGTTAAGAGCAATAACTAATAACTCAAGTTGCTAGTTATAAAATTTGCTGTTGCTAATCGCTAATGGCTAATTGCTAATTGCTAATGGAAGAACGCTCGCTTCAAGAACACGAAGCTATCAAAAACTCAGTAATATCATGTCCGGTTGCATCGGTAGCGTCAGCAAAGGAAGGGTTTAACGAAATATCTCGTGGTTCCACACAATGGCTGGTAAAACCCGCCCCTACTACACACAACCTTTCCTACCGGACATGATATAATATAATATTTTACTTGCCATTAGCCATGAGCGATTAGCCATTAGCCGCCAATTCGAGATAACTAGCAACTTGAGTTAATAACATGTCGCGTCAATTAGAGGCAAGCGAACGCAACCCACCCCCCAGCAATCGTCAATTACTCATTCTGTTAGGAATGTTTATCGGTTCTATCCTGGTAATTATCTGGCTAATCAATATCATCGCTAATAGTTTAGTTTGGCTGATTCCCCCCAGCGTAGAACAACAAATCGGTAAAATTGTAATTCCCGGTTACGAAAAATTAGCGCCAGCAACCGCCGCCCAAAATACGATCGATCAACTATTACAGCGTCTAGAAACTAACTTGCCAGAACCCCAAAAACAGCAAGATTATCGCGTACTCTACGTGCCAGAACAAACGGTAAATGCTTTGGCACTACCGGGAAACGCGATTGTAATTTATTCCGGTTTGGTGGCAAAGGCAGAGTCAGAAAATGAAATAATGATGGTACTGGGACACGAACTAGGACATTTTGCCCACCGAGATCATTTGCGGGGTTTGATGCAAAAATTGTTGTGGCAGTTCGCGATCGCATATATTATAGGCGATGCCAGTTGGCTGCAATCCGAGGCGGCAACTGTTGCGAATGCAGTCAGTCAATCTCAATTTTCCCAATCTCAAGAACTACAAGCAGATGAATTTGGTTTAACTTTGTTGCAGGCAACTTACAATCACGTCGCTGGAGCAACCGACTTTTTTGCTAGATTAACTCAAGAACGAGGTGCAAATTATGCCTTCTTATCCACCCATCCCGCACCGCTTCAGCGCGTCGCCCAATTGGAACGTTTAATTAAACAAAGAAATTATCCCGTTCTAGCGAGATCGCCCCTACCCCCGGCGCTGCGCTAACAATGTAGAATCTTTAACCAAAACCAATCGTAACTCAAAGTAATGAATAGCGCGATCTCTTCCTTCCCCAACACCCCAACTGCACTAATGCTGCAAGTTTCCGACTTAAATGTCTACTACGGCGAAAGTCACATTCTCCGCGATGTAGATTTAAGCGTACCAGCGAGAGAAATGGTTTGTCTAATCGGACGCAATGGCGTAGGTAAAACAACGTTGCTGAAGACGATTATGGGTTTAATTAAACCCCGCACGGGTACAATTAGTTTGACGGGTGAATCAATCACCGATAAATCCCCCGATCGACGCGCAAAAATGGGAATTGGTTATGTTCCCCAAGGACGGGAAATTATTCCCCGCTTGACTGTAGAAGAAAATCTATTGCTAGGTTTGGAAGCTTTACCTACTGGTAGAAAAAGGAATCAGGAAATTCCAGAGGAAATTTTTGACCTGTTTCCCGTGTTGAAAACGATGCTTTCCCGCATGGGTGGCGACTTGAGTGGCGGACAACAACAACAACTTGCGATCGCTCGTGCTTTAATGGGACAACCCCGGTTACTCGTCCTAGATGAACCCACCGAAGGCATTCAACCCTCAATTATCCTGGAAATCGAAGCCGCCGTTCGCCGCATTGTTCAATCTACTGGTATTTCCGTTCTCTTAGTCGAACAACACCTGCACTTCGTGCGACAAGCAGATCGGTACTACGCAATGCAAAAAGGCGGTATTGTCGCTTCTGGTCCCACCAGCGAACTCAGTCAGGATGTAATTCAAAGGTTTCTAGCAGTATAATCCCAGGTAATTGGTATGGGTAATTGGTAATTGGATTCATTGGCAGTAAGCGCGGGTTTTACCAATCACCTTTGATACTTTCAAACAATTAGGACTTATGCAAAGAAACAAAGGTGATACGAAAAATCGTTTGTTTGCCAGCCAGAGATCAAGGTCGAAACCGAGTTTCTAGCAACGCCCTTGCGTCAGTCCTGACCATTTAACCAAACCCGCCCCGCGCCTTGTTTAGCCCATTCAGGACTTACGCAACATCTCTATATGTAGGGTGCGTTAACGCAGTGTAACGCACCATTTCTACTATATGTGGTGTCGCTGCGTAAGTCCTGCCATTGATGGGAAAACGGTATTGTAAATATAACTGAATCATAGGGGTACGGCGTCAGTAAGCTTTGTCGCCAGCAAAAATTTCCTCAATTACCATACCCCTACTGTTTGTCAAGATCCGGTAATGAAATTTTATTAAATATTTATTATAAATAAAATTATTTGGCGCACAAATATTTTTGTTGCAGAAACAATCGAGCAAAGAGCCTGGTCAAAAATACCTGAAAAACCTGAGGTTTTTCAGATTTAATCGGGAAAATTGTATGCAAGAGTTAATGAATTATGGATAAAGTATAGAAAAATCAAATAAGATAAAGTTAAAATATTGTCAGGATAACTCGCCATGTTATGTGTAGTTATTTGAAGAGAGTGATGAAGCTCAACTATTTTTCATAGAAACCCGGTTTCTTTCCACAGATTGATTGGTAAAACCCGCCGCTACAGCATCAAAAACACCTTGCACTACCTTTGCTACCGGACATGACATCAGACATTACAAAATAAGCCAATATATTTTTATGATGTTTCTCAAAAAAGTAAGCCTGCTGCTCTGAGCTTAAGTATTTCCAAGCGGCATGTAACCCGATTGAGTCAGGGCAAAACCATGTTTCTGTGGCAAACTTTCGAGCAATTTCTAGATCTGGAATTGTCTCTGCATCTTTATAAACATGATAGGAAAAGTACAAATCTTCCGGATAATTAGTATTATCTGGATATCGCTGACAAATATCTAGCATGACTTGTCTATCGCGAATTGATAAGCCTCCATTGCCAAATCCGGAGCGGCATTTCTGTTGCTCTTTGGCATTTAGCTTTTGCTCGATTTTGTGGCTTTCCCGTTGAACTGGAAATTGGCGTTCGCTCTGAAAACCAAACAGGTAAAACTCTTGCTTCAGGCTTTCTTTTTTCCACGGCGCTCCGAGGTAAGGATACTGAAAGAAACTTAAATCTAAAGGTTCAGTCATTAAGGTATCGGTTTGGAAGATTAAGATTTTTTCAGCGGGAATGTTTTCCCAAAACCCAGGGGTTTTAAGCAATCTCGAATAGGTGGCTGGGTCTAATTTTGGCATGTCAGCCATAACGGCAATCCGGACATTATCAATATCTCGGACAATGTTTTGGACAAATTCTACATTGGCTGAGGTACAAAAAATTTGCAATCCGACTTCATCGGGGGTAAATAAAAGCGTATTTTTAATCGCAAAATCCAGTAGAGGATGACAGCGATTTTCGACAATTACAGCCATGTATTTGCTTTGCTGAGGCAGCGGGCGGGGTTTCCAGTGTTTGAGATATTTTTCGTAAATGTAGTTGCAGTGCCACTCGAAGTGCTGCGTCTGATAGTCTCTCGCGCTAGCAATTAATTTATCTACTAACTCTTGGGTTAAAGGTTGTTTTTGGATAGTATGGGAATTGTTTGAGGCGTTATTATTGCTACACCAATGCCGCCAGATTGTGCGATAAGCGTCTTCGAGGGAACGAGCGATCGCACTTGCATCCATCAGCGGTGCTGCAAGCATTCGCCCGCGCAAGTTTGCTCGCAATTGTGGCAATTTCTCCTTATTATTGGCCAGGTCAACCGCTTTCTGAATATACTCTTGCGGAGATTGAGCAATGTATTCATGTAGACCAACGGACGACAGCAAGCTGACACCGACTCGCGAAACGTGGGTTTCACCTGCTAAGGTAATAACCGGCACTCCCATCCACATCGCCTCGCAAGTTGTGGTTGTGCCGTTGTAAGGGAAGGTATCGAGGGCGATATCTATTTGGTTGTAGAGGGCTAGATGTTCGCTTTTAGACGAAATCCAACCGATGAGTTCGACTCGTTCGGCAGCGATTCCTTGTTGTTGGAATAGTTTGTGCAAATAGTCGCAAGTGCCGGAATCGATGAAAGAGCGAGATTTGAGCAACAAACGGCTGTTGGGGACGGATTTGAGAATTTCTGCCCAATAATTAATTAGTTTTGAGCTAATTTTAGCTAATTTGTTAAACGAGCCGAAGGTAATGCGATCGCTACTCAATCCCGGCGATAAACCGACTTCTGGACAGTCTACTGGCGGCTTGTAGCATAAGAAACCGTGGGTTAAGCGGATTAATTGCTCTGTATGTAAGTGTTCCGTCTGTCCTTCCGGGTCTGTCCAACCATCGACGATGCGATAATTTATACCAGTTATCCCAGTAGTATTTGGGTAGCCGATGTAACTCACCTGTACGGGGGCGGGTTGGCGGGCGAAGGTTAGCAGTCGGTTGCCTTTGGTATGTCCGGACAAGTCTACTAAAATATCGATGGCGTCTTGGCGGATTAAATCGGCTAGCTGTGCGTCATCGAGGCGATCAATTTGGCGCCAGTCGTCGGCGAGTTGGCGCAAGCGTTGCGTTGTCGCATCTATTTGTTTGTTGTTGGCGTAGCAGATGACGTGGAAATTGTGGCGATCGCAAGCAGCAAGCAAAGGTTCAAAGAAGAATGCGACTGAATGGGTCAAGAAATCGGCGGAAACGTAACCGATGCGGAGGCGGCGATTGGGATTGGGATTGTTGCTGTGGGGTAGGATTTCTGCTGCTAGGGGGGTGGCATTGCGTACGCACCAATGTTGATGTTCGGCATAAATCGCGGCGGGTGTGTATTCGTCGCTGTAATGCAAGTTAAACAGCAAATTGCTTTGGGCGATAACAAAAGCAGGATCGGCGGCGATGGCTTGGCGGAAATATGCGATCGCTTCTGCTATTTTGCCTTGATCTTTGAAAGTAGAGGCGAGATTGTTATATGCAGAAGCATGATTAGATTCGAGTGCCAGCACCTGACGAAAGTAATCAATTGCTAACGTGCAATAACCCTGATTCATCAAAATATTAGCCAAGCAGAAATAAGCCTCTACATGATCGGCTTGGAATTGAATCGCTTTTTGGTAGCAATTGACTGCTTGCTGTGGTTCTTTTTGTTCTTCGTATACTTTGCCCAAGTTGTAATAAGCCTGAGCATAGTTTGGTTGGAGTTGCAATACTTTTTGGTAGCATTCAATTGCTGCTGCTAAGTTGTTTTCTCCTTGGTAAGCAACGCCCAGATTGTAATGTGCTTCGGCGTAGTCTGGTTGGAGTTGAATGGCTTTTTGGTGGGATGAGATCGCTTCATTCAATTTCTGTTTTTTTTGATAAACGCTGCCGAGGTTGTTGTGAAAGATGGGGGCACTTGAATTGAGTGCAATGGCTCGATTAATTTGTTCAATTGCGGTTTCATATTGCTCTTGTTGATAAGCAATTAAACCGAGCAAATGCCAAGCATCCGCACGAAGGGGTTGCCACTGCAATACTTGTTGATAGCAAGCTTGTGCTTCTGGCAATTGTCCGGATTTCTGATACTCAATACCTGAGTCAAGTTTGGCTTCAATTTGGACAGGATCTATTTGTGCGATCGCTGTTTCTCCATCAAATATTTGGGCAGGCGGGACGCCTACCCCACAAGAGTTTGATTTGTCTTGTGGGATGAGCATCTTGCCCGTCAATGTCCCTACAGAATCAGCAGAAATTAACTCTTGTGGGATGGGCATCTTGCCCGTACCAACTACTTCTGCAACAGGTATACCACCGCACCAACGCCGCCACATTTGACGATAAGCTGTTTCCAGAGATTGGGTAATCAGACTGGCATTTGTTAGGGGTGCTGCTTGCATTCGTGGGCGCAAATTTGCTCGCATTTGTGGCAATTTATCCCGATTATTGGCAAGGTTAACTGCTTTTTGAATGTATGCTTCAGGAGATTGAGCAATTAACTCTTCCCATCCCACAGATGAGAGCAAACTAACACCAACGCGCGAGACGTGAGTTTGACCTGCTAAAGTAATAACTGGCACTCCCATCCACATCGCCTCACAAGTAGTTGTTGTGCCGTTATAGGGGAAGGTATCGAGGGCAATATCTACCTGATTGTACAAGGAAAGGTGTTCGTTTTTGGCAGCAATCCAACCGCTGAGTTCGAGGCGATTTGGCTCAATTCCCTGTTGCTGGAATAGTCTGTGCAATGAGTCGCGCATCCCGGAATCAGCTAGCGTCCAAGATTTAATTAGCATCCGACTTTCTGGTACATTTTTTAGGATGTTTGCCCAGTAACTAATTAGTTGCGGGTTGACTTTTGATAAGTTATTGAAGCAGCCAAAGGTAATATGACCTTTTTCTAGTACGGGGGATGAACTGACTTCTGGGTAGTTTTGCGGGGGTTGATAGCACAAAAAACCATGTGGCAGACGAATTAATTGCTCTGAATGCAATCGTTCTGTCTGTCCTTCTGGATCTGCCCAATTGTCGGTAATGCGGTAATCTATTGTATCGAGTCCGGTTGTATTGGGATAGCCGATATAACTAACTTGGATCGGGGCAATTTTGCGGGCGAAGGCTAACAGCCGATTGCCATTTGTATGACCAGACAAATCTACCAATATGTCAATTTTATCCTGGATTACCAGTTCGGCGAATTGCTCATCATTTAAGTTATAAATCTCGCGCCAATCTGCGGCAATTTTACGCAATCTTTCCCTTGTGGCATCGCTTTTATTGTTGTTGGCGTAGCAGATAACTTCAAAATTGCGCTTGTTGTGGGCGGTGAGGAGGGGTTCAAAGAAAAATGAGACTGAATGGGTTAAAAAATCCCCGGAAACGTAGCCGATGCGGAGGCGTTTTCCCGGAGGGCGATCGCTATTACTATAATCTCGATTTTCTCCTAATAAACTTGCATGGCGTTGTGCCCAACATTTGTGTTCTTCATAAATCGCTGAAGGTTGGCAATCCTGACTATAGTGCAAGTACAACAGCAGATTTTGATGGGCATGAACAAGAGAGGGATTCTCAGCTACAATCTGGCGAGACATTTCAATCGCTTCGTTAATCGCCCCCCGATCTTTTAATGCAGAGGCGAGATTAATTTTTCCTGCCTCATTGTCGGGATTAATCGCCAAAGCTTGGCGGTAATAGTTAATCGCCAAGGTGGGATAGCCTTGATTCCGCCAAATATCGCCCAAATTAATCAATGCCAGCCAATAGTTAGGGTCAATTTGCAGGGCGCGTTGATAAGATTGAGACGCTTCTGGTAAATTTCCTTGTGCTTGCAAGGCAATTCCCAAATTGCTATGGGCGGTAGCAGAATCTGGTTGCAGTTGGATGGCTTTTTGGTAGCAGTTAATCGCTGCTTCTAAGTTTTCTTGCGCTTTGTAAGCATGACCTAAACTACTATAAGCATCCACGTAGTTAGGTTGGCGTTGAATGACTTGCTGGAAACACTCTATAGCTTGTGCAAACTTACCTTGTTGTTGCAGAGCATTTCCTAAATTGAAATGGGCATTGATATAATCGGGGTCTAGTTTTAGAGCTTGTTGGTAAGATGCGATTGCATCATCCAACTTCCCTTCATCTCTCAAAGCATTCCCCAGATTATTATAGGCTTGCACGTAGTTTTCCTGACATTCAATCGCCTTTTGATAAGACTCAATTGCTCGATCTAATTGCCCTTTTTCTCGATAGACAATACCCAAACTGTTATAAGGTGGGGCATAGTTTGGTTGGAGTTGAATAGCTTTTTGGTAACATGCGATAGCATCATCCAACTTACCTTGTTTTTTAACCGCAAGTCCTCGATTGTAAAGCTCTGTAGCTGATTCCAATTGCAACTTCTTCTTTTTCCCTTTTTCGTTTTTCCTTCCTTCTGCCTTGTCTTTCTTGAAAGCTGACATGGGTGTGACGGGCAGGATGCCCATCCCACAAGACAAATCCAACTCTTGTGGGGTGGGCGTCTCGCCTGCCCAGTGCATTGTTGCAATATCTGAGTTCAAAACATCTTGAAGTTTCTGTTTTACTTGCTGAAAAACACTCGCCCAATCCCCTTGAATTGGCTGCCTAAACAACCGCATCGTGGGATACCAAGGACTATCCTGACGTTCCAATTGCCAGCGCCAGTCAGGAATAAAAGGCAATAAAATCCATACAGGTTTGCCCATTGCTCCTGCTAAATGCGCCACGGCGGTATCGACGGTAATGACTAAATCTAATTGATGAATAACAGTGACAGTATCGACAAAATCATTCAAGATAGGACTTAAATCGTGGATGCGTTCATTATCTAACCAAGGTTGAATTTGGGGCGCATCGACACCGACTTGCAAGCTGTAAAGAGATACATTTCCCCCATCAAGCAAGTCAATAAACAATTCCGGCGTACAAGATTTTCTCTGGTAAAGTCCATTATTGAGACTGCCGGATGCCCAAACAATCCCGATGCGATAAGAATCCGATGGGGGAAGAATACAATTAGAACGTAACGGAGTGGGTGGAAATATATAAGGAATAGAACTGGGAATGTTATCAGCAGTAGTTTTAAGAATGTGCGGCAAGCTCATCAAAGAAGCATGGTAGTCGTAGGTGTAGGCGTCGCAAGAGTCTTTATCTACAACTTCAAATTTGTCTTGCAGGCATTCTCGAAACAGTGGAACTAAAGGATAATGATGAGCATTGAGAATTACTTTAGCACCAGTTTTTTGCAGTAGCAGGGCATAGCGCACAAACTGAATTGCATCCCCCAATCCTTGCTCGCTCCAAAGCAGGATAGATTTGCCCTCCAGTGAGGAGCCATCCCATTCTGGAGCTGGCATCTGGGGTTTGGACGTACTCAGTTTTTTAGCTCTAGCTTCAAAGCGCCATTCATACTCAACAAAACCTCGTTCAAAGTCACTTAATAAAAGTAATGCCATTCCTAGATTGGCGTGAGCTTCCGCATAGTATGGTTGGACTTGAAGGGCTTTTTGGTAATACTTGACTGCTTGATGAAACTCTCCTTGTTCGCGATATGCAAGTCCTAAGTTGTTATAGGCTCCCGCATTATTAGGTTGGAGTTTAATTGCTTTTTGATAGCACTCAATCGCTTGCTCTATCTCTCCTTGTTCGCTGTAAGCATTCCCCAGCTTGATATGAATTCCAACAGAGTCTGGTTTAAGTTGAATTGCCCGTTGGTAGTAGGAGATTGCTTCAGGCAATTTTCCGGAAATTTGAGCCACAATACCGCATTCTCGCATCCCGAGAGCCGATTGTCCTTGCTGTTGATAAACATCGGCTAAATTCTTGTGTGCATCGGCATAGTCAGATTGGAGTTGAATCGCTTTTTGGTAATACGAAATAGCTCGTTGTAAATTCCCTTGTTCTCGATAAGCATTACCGATGTTGTTGTAGAAACTAGACGAATCTGGATTTAACTCAATTGCTCGATTAATTTGTGCGATCGCCTTTTCAAATTGCCCTCGTTGACTGGCAATTACTCCTAACAAATGCCAAGCATCCGCATTTTCTGGTTGCTGCTGGATGATTTGCTCATAACAAGCTTCTGCTTTCTCTAATTTCCCAGACTGATGGTATTGCAACCCCAACTCAAGTTGCGTTTGGATTCGCTCCATTTCCGTCGCACCCATCTTTACCTCAGTCAGAACTTCTTGCAGTTTTTCTTTAATTTGCTCAAACGCGCTAGTCCAATCTCCCCGACTCGCTTGTCTAAACAATCTCATTGTAGGATACCAAGGACTATCTTGACGTTCCAATTGCCAGCGCCAGTCGGGAATAAAAGGTAGCAAAACCCACACAGGTTTACCCATTGCTCCCGCTAAATGCGCTACAGCAGTATCTACACTAACGATCAAATCTAACTGATGAATGACAGTAGCGGTATCAGCAAAATCAGTTAGAAGATGACTGAGGTTATGAACGCGCTTATTGTCAACCCAAGGCTGAATTTTAGCAGCATCTATCCCCACTTGCAGGCTGTATAACGAGACATTTCCTAATGATAGTAACTCAATAAATAAGTCTGGCGCACAAGATTTTTTGTAATAAAGTTCCGCATTCTCAGCACCGCTCGCCCAAACAATACCAATGCGATAATAATCAGTCTTTGGCAGGATACATTTATGCCGCAATGGGTTAGGAGGAAAGATATAGGGAATAGAATTAGGGATGGTATCAGAGGTAGTTTTGAAAATAGCTGGCAAGCTCATTAAAGAAGCATGATAGTCATAGGCGTAAATGTCGCATGATTTTTGATCTACAACTTCAAAATCAGCTTTCAGGCATTCACGAAATAGAGGAACTAAAGCAGAATAGGCACTGAGGATAACCTTCGCTCCTCGCGCTTGCAATAACTTAGCATAGCGGACAAATTGAATCCCATCCCCCAATCCTTGATCGTTCCACAGAACAATAGATTTTCCCTCAATATTTGAGCCATCCCACATGGGACTTTTCGGTTTAAACCGCGCCGATTGTGGTGTTTCAAATCGCACTTCGTAATCTAAAAAGCCTTGCTCCAATTCGCCTAATAAAAGTAACGTTAATCCTCGATTTAGATAAGCTACGTTGTTAGGCTGAATCTCAATTGCTTTATTGTAGGAATGTATAGCTAGATCGAACTGTTTTTGTTCTCGATAAATGCTGCCGAGATTGTTATAAGCTTCAGCATATTTTGGTTGGAGTTGAATTGCTCTTTGGTAACAAGCGATCGCCCAATCCAATTCTCCTTTCTCTTCCCGCACAATTCCCAAATTATAATGAAGCTGAGCCAAGTTTGGTCGCAGTTCAATCGCTTTTTGATAACAAGCGATCGCTGAATCCAATTTTCCTTGTTTATGGTAAATATTCCCCAAGTTATTGTACGCTTCAACCCGATGGGGTGGCAATTGAATTGCTTTTTGATACGAGGCGATCGCCTCTCCTAATTTTCCTTCCTTTTGATAAGCAACCCCCAGTTTATAATCGGCTTCCCCATCCTCTTGAAGTTGGCGCTTCACCGCTATTTCTAAAGCGCTACCCAGTTTCTCTTTCACCTGATGCAAAACACTCGCCCAATCTCCCCACCTTGTTTGGCGAAATAACTCCATCGTCGGATACCAAGGCGTATCTTGACGCTGTAATTGCCAACGCCAATCAGGCACAAAAGGCAACAAAACCCACACGGGTTTCCCCATTGCACCCGCTAAATGCGCTACAGCAGTATCGACAGTAATAACTAAATCCAACTGATGAATTACAGCAGCAGTATCAACAAAATCTTTTAGCAAGTTGCTGATATCCCTCACTCCATTTATATGCAACCAAGGTTGGATTTGCGCCGCATCTGCTCCTACTTGCAAGCTCCAAAGTTCTATTTTTCCTGGATTCAATAAATATTCAAATGTTTGGAAAAATAAATTGCACGCTATCGATTTTATGTGATATAATTGAATATTAGTAATGCTAGTCGCCCAAACAATACCGATTTTAAAAGCAGGCGTATTGGGCAATTTTAAACCTGGTGGAATCGTGGCGGGCGGTTGAATGTAGGGAATTTGAGCGGGAATGGTTTCCGGGGTTGTTTTAAACAGCTGGGGTAAGCTCATTAAAGAAATATGATGTTTGTAGTCGCTGACATCAGCTTGCTCTTGATTGATAACTGTAGGAATCGCAGAAATTAAACACTCTTGGAATAGACGAACTAAAGGAGAATTGGTGGCAAGGGTTACCTTGGCTCCCTGTTGTTGCAATAACAGGGCATAGCGGACAAATTGAATCGAATCCCCCAGTCCTTGTTCGCTCCATAAGAGAATATCTTCACCTTCTAGAGGTTCGCCTTGCCATGCAGGAGTCGAGAGCAATTTTCTCACAGGTTCATCTCGCTCAAACCGCGATTCGTATTCTGGGAAACCTTGACTTAATTCTCCCGCCAACAGCAGAGCCAAACCCAAATTGCAACGAGCATTGGCATAATTAGGGTTGAATTGTAGCGCGCGGCGGTAAGATGCGATCGCTTCGGTCAATTTCCCTTGTTCTTGCAAAGCAATGCCCAAATTATCGTGAGTTTCTACATAATCGGGCTTAATTTCTAAAGCGCGACGGAAAAAATAGACAGCTTTTTCCAACTCCCCTTGTTCTCGATAAGCATTACCCAGATTATTGCAAGCCGGAGCATAATCGGGTTGCAATTGGATCGCCTTCTGGTAACACTCAATTGCTTCATTCCACTGCCTTAGTTTTTTATACAGAATTCCCAAACTGTTATAAGCAGCCCCATAGTCGGGTTGCAGTTGAATCGCTTTCTGATAGCACTCCAAAGCTTGGGCAAAATCCCCCAGTTGTTTATAACTACTGCCTAAATTTTTATAAGCTTCGGCGTTATTTGGTTGGAGTTCTAGCGAACGAGTAATTCTAGCGATCGCATTTTGATATTGATGCCGTTGATAGGCAATAACTCCTAGCAGATGCCAAGCACCCCCATGATGCGGCTGGAATTGCACCACTTGTTCGTAACAAGCCTCTGCTTCCACCAGCCGCCCAGACTGGTAATGCTTAATTCCCAATCGCATCTGTGCTTGGATTTCGCCAGAATCTTGAGCAGCCATAATCAAAAATTATAAAGGTCGTGGTCTGGATTTCTCGTTACCAGGTTCCCATCTCCGATCAACGGGGGTAGGGGCACGGCAGGTGAACAACTTTGGCTTGACGACAACACTTGCTGATGCCGTGCCCCTACAATGTTGTGTCGGTTATTACCAGGTTCCCATCT
>NZ_BLAY01000085.1 GCF_020521235.1 Microseira wollei NIES-4236
CCTGCCGTGCCCCTAGCAAACCGATGGTGCTGGATTGGCTTCGCTGGTGGCGGCACGGCAAGCATCAAATCTGCGCTTGTAGATCGTTTTCTCCTGCCGTGCCCCTACCAAACCGATGGTGCTGGATTGGTTGCACCTATTGCGAGCGTCAGATCTGGCGCGCGCAACTGCATGGCCTACCTTTTTTTGCTGGCGATTCTGCTTGAGAGACGCACTCGCGTGCAGCGAAGCTATCGCGGAGCGCGAATCGCGCTTGAATTCCAAACGCTCCGAGTCTGGCAAAGCAGTTACCCATACCTATAGGATACTGTTATTGATTGGCGGTCTGACCCTTCATCTTGGCTTTTTAAGTTAATCAAGCACTGATATACCGAACCTAAGACGCAGATGGAGAAGGTGAGGAAGATATTACTGCCTCACCTTTTCCATCTCCTCCGTCTCCCCCCAAGCGGATTCGGTTCATCAGTTAGTTAATCCGTGTTCCAGGGCGTAGCGTACTAACTCGGTGCGGCTGTTGGTGCCGGTTTTGCTGAACAAGCGGCTGACGTATTTTTCGACGTTGCGGACGCTGGTTTCTAGGCGACGGGCAATTTCTTTGTTCATTAACCCTTCTGCCACTAAATTGAGAACGCTTTGTTCTCTGGGTGTGAGGTCTATTTTTATCGGTGGGTTGGTTTGCGCGATCGCTGGTCTTTGTTGCAATTGTGCCTTAATTTCTGCCAGCTGACGCGCTATTTCTTCCAGGTTAGTACCTTCCCCTGTATTATCAGTACCAGATCGACGTTCGAGCAAGTTTTCTACAATCGCTACCAACTCATCAGGGTCAAACGGCTTGGATAGATAAGCATCGCATCCCGCGTTATACCCTTGAATGCGGTCTTTTGTCATGCCTCTAGCTGTTAAAAATACTACTGGCAGCGACTTGAAACGGGGATCTTCCCGCATTTGCTTGAGAAACTGATAGCCGTCCACTTGAGGCATCATGATGTCTGTAATCACCAATTCCGGCGTATTCTTTTGCAATTTATCCCAGCCTTCGTTGGCGTTACTAGCAACATCGACAGTAAAGCCGCTATCTTCCATATAAGCTTGGACGGCTTCCCGCAGTCCGGGTTCATCATCCACCACTAACAAATGTGCCGACATCTCTTGTCACCTTTCGATTTCACTACTACTTTTCAATGTAGCGAAATTTAACGACTGTCTAATGCTTCTGCGCGGCCTGGAAGGTTTATCTTCAAGACTGGTACAACTACCTACCTCTTGGATAATCGGGTTCTAACTAGGGAATGATTTCTACTTCTGTTCCTTTTTGCACGAATTGGTACAACTCATCCACATCTTTGTTTTTTAACGAAACGCACCCTAATGTCCAATTTGACTTCTTTTTTATCAATGCATCATCGGGTGTGCCGTGAATTCCGATTTCGCTGCCAATTGAGTCATTCCATTTTATTTTCCCATCTCCCTTGGCTTTGAAATGTTTCCTCCAAGAATATTTTGTCGGATAATCCAACCAGATAAACTTTGACCATGCGGCGTGGGGATAAAGGTCTTTTATTTTAAATTTCCCTTCGGGTGTTCTTTTATCTCCTGCTTTCAATTTATCGTCTACTGGATTTGATCCGAACACTACCGGATAGGATTTTATTGGCTTTTTATCGTAAAAAAATGTCAGTCTATACTTAGATTTTTCCACCAAGATTGAGCTTTTATTTTTATCTATTTTATCTGTACCTAAAATCTGTTTTATTGGCTTGTCATAATTTAAAAAAGAGCGGGGTGCAATGGTTGTAGAATCGTTATCGGTACAACCATTCAAGCACAGGACATCCCAGAGATCGGTTAAAGGTGGAAGATAGCCGATGCGGTAAAGTGGGAAGTACAGGCAACAGGTAGCGATCGCAAAAACGCCCAGGCCAATTAAATTGTTTTTAACCTGGCCTGGGCGTTTTTTGACATTCATTGCCATGAATCGGTTTCTTGTACAACAATCCCTAAATTAATTTTGCAGCTGTAGGGAACATTCTAGTTTCAAGAAACCCGGTTTTTTAGAAAAACCGGGTTTCTGGTCAATTAAAATTCTTCTACACCTTGCCCCTACTATGGGTTATTGTAGTTTTATTTTATACCAATTACTGCTTTCAACGCAGAACAAAACTGAGGAGCGCCAGCAGTCCGTTGATGGCGTAAAAGGTAGCAACGACTTTAATTTCTGACCAGCCGCTCAGTTCGAGATGGTGGTGGAGCGGTGCCATTTTAAACAGTCGCTTACCGATGCCGTTGCGGCGTTTGGTGGCTTTGTAGTAACTCACCTGTGCCATGACGGACAAGGTTTCTACAAAGAAGATACCGCTGAGGAGGAATAAGCTCCAAAGGCTGTTGCTGACTAAGGCGACGGATGCTAATGCGCCTCCCAGTGCTAAAGATCCGGTATCGCCCATAAATACTCTAGCCGGGTTGCGGTTATGGGCGAGGAAACCCAAGCAAGCACCGCTCATGCTGGCGCAGAATATCGTTAATCCGGGGTTGGTGGGAGCGACGATCGCACCGAGTCCTAAAAGAGCGATCGCGCTGGTTCCTCCTGCGAGTCCATCGACGCCGTCGGTGAGGTTGGTGGCATTACTTTCTGCTACTAGGACAAATGCAGCTAAAGGCCAAAACAGCAGCCCCAAGGGTAAAACCATCCCGAAAGGTAAGGCGATGTTTGCGATTGTTGGGGGTTGGCTAACTAGCAGCCACAAACAAAATAGCGCGCCAAACCCTATTTGCAATGCCAGTTTGGTGCGGGGCGAAATTCCTTTGTTCGATTTGCGGCGCAGGATTTGCCAGTCATCTATCCAGCCGATGAATCCATAACTTAAGGTCAAAACCGATACAGCCACTACGGGGGCGATGTTAGTGATGCCGAGGGTGAAAGCAGACCACACCAGGGCGATTGCTACCGCAGTTGGGATAAAAAAGACACCCCCCATTGTGGGAGTGCCTCCCTTTTTTAAGTGGGATTGGGGGCCATCTTCGCGAATAATTTGTTCGGCTTTGAGCCTCCGCAAGAAGGGCACCACTCGATAACCCAACCAGGCGGTTGTCACGGCAGAAACCAGCAAGGGTAAGGTGAGGGAAGCATCTTGCCACAAAGAGCGGCCGGCGATCAAATCGAGAATCAGAGCGACTACACTGAGTGCTACACAGAGCAATAGGGCTAATCCGGCTCCCGTCAGGTTAAAAGACCTACCAGACGATAATTTTGCATCCACGGTAATATTCCACTCCACACACCAGTTTTCACGCGCCCGACGACGGCATCGGTATAAAATTAACGCTGGCTGGGATTAGTCGTCATCCACGCCCGCATCGTCATCGAAGTCATCGTCGTCGTCGAAGCCAACATCGTCACCTCCCATCAGGTCTGAGATTTCCTCATCGGCTTCATCGAGATATCCTGCCTCAAGATGAGCTTCATCGCGAGCCAAGAGGCGACCTGTGGATTCTAACCAGTCGAGAATCGATGATTCGTGTTTCTGGGGAATCACGGCAGCTGGCTGATCTAGGGGTTGTTCCCGTAAGGAAGGATTTTTGTACATACTTAAGTAGCGTTGCAGCTGATCGTTTCCGCCGCATATTTATCGTTCACTAGAAGTGTACCAAAACTGTTTGCGATCGCAGTACTTATAAAGTAGAGTTATCCATCATGAAAACCCGCTCTTGACTCCCGCTATAAACGCTAGTTTTAGCGGGAGAGGAAAGCTCTGCGGGATGTCGCTTTCCTTGGAGGTTTGAAAACCCCTACCGCCTTGGATTTACTGACGACGTTCGACACGAGAGCATTTGCCTTTTGTCTGGACAGTTACAGACTCGTGTTTTCAACATGTACGGATATGGGCAACAGCTATTAGCTGCACACTTCCCAAAAGCGAGTAAGGTTTGCCTCGCCAATGTTAACGGTCGGTACTTTCCGAACAGCACTGACACTGACCCAACGCACCTGTTTAACCGTTCGGTTACAGAGCTACAGACGGGCACGCATCCGTAGGTGTGAACGTGAACACTTGCCGTTAACGTAGTCCGCGTAGGACTTAGGCTGGTCAACGTGGGCTATCTTTCAAGCCCTCAGCATAGTCAGAGACTTGCTGACGGGTTGTTGACACTTTTAGGTCATGCTGGCAAGGATTATCCTGGAATTGGGCTGCTTTTGTAAAGAGGTAATGGATCGTGATTGGCAAAAGTGAGTTATTGGAAGCGATCGCGGGCAAAAATCGCGGCTTATTGGCAACAGCCGCTGATAAACCAGCAATTTTGTCTCTTATCGCTCAATTAGAAGACCGCAACCCTACTCCACGTCCTACTGAAGCTGCGGATTTATTAGAAGGTGACTGGCGATTGCTCTACACTACGAGTCGCGGTATTTTAGGCATCGACCAACTGCCGTTATTCCAACTCGGTCAAGTTTATCAATGCATCCGTACTAAAGAAAGCAAGGTTTACAACATTGCCGAAATTTACGGACTGCCCTATTTAGAAGGTCTTGTGAGCGTTGCTGCCGAGTATGAGGCAGTTTCAGAACGCCGGGTCAAGGTTACATTTAAGCGCTCGCTCTCCGGTCTGCAACGCTTAATCGATTATCAATCCCCTAGTAATTTTATCGAGCAGATCGAATCAGGTAAAAAATTTACCGCCCTCGATTTTACCATCGAGAGTCGCGAGCAACGAGGTTGGCTGGATATCACCTATCTGGATGAAGACTTGCGAATCGGGCGGGGGAATGAGGGTAGTGTGTTCGTTTTGACTAAAGTTTAAATTGCTAATTGCTAATTGCTAATTGGTGATTAGTTATGGGAAGTATGAAGGATAAAAATGTGATACTTCATAGTTTTTGACAACAGGACTTACGCAAACACCAAAGTTTCTCTCGTAGCAAGAAACCGGGTTTCTCTGAAAAATCCTGGCTTTGAAACTAGAGATCGTAGCAAGAAACCGGGTTTCTCTGAAAAATCCTCGCTTTGGAATTAGAGATCGTAGCAAGAAACAAAGGTGATAGGTTCGTCGTGGGTAAGTCCTGGGCTAGAGAAAAGCGATCGCATACCATGTTACCTCCACAAACTCCAAAAGCGAGATGCCTACGGTACTAAGCGAACGCACATAATCTGATTCACCCCAGCGGTAAATTTAAAACAAATCCAGGTAACACATCTTCTCCCGATAAACTAACCGGAAACTGTAGAATTTCTACCTCGCGATCCGGGCGATAAATTTCCACCTGTTGCGCTTGTGGGTTAATTAACCAACCCAAGCGCAATCCGCTATTAAGATATTCCTGCATTTTCTCCTGAAGCGGTTTCAGTGCGTCTGTGCGCGAGGGCAATTCAATGACAAAATCGGGACAAAAAATTGGTGGAAATTCTGCTTTTTGTTGCTCGGTTAAAGCTTCCCATTTTTCTAAGCTAACCCAAGCAACATCGGGAGAGCGATCTCCGCCATTTGGTAAGCGAAAAATTGTCGAAGAACTAAATACTCTTCCCAGTTGTGTTTGATTATTCCACAACCAGACTAAGCTAATTAAATCGGCTTCTCGATTGCCGCTGACTCCTCCGACGGGTGACATAATAATTAGTTTTCCTTTAGCTGTCCGTTCAAATTGCCAATCTCGGTTTACCTGACACAGATGGTAAAACTGTTCGTCGGTCAAACCTACACTTGCCAAATTTAACACTACTGTTGTCATTGTCTCGACCTCCGCTATAGTCTATCGCTTTTTATTTTAGGCGCTTACTGCTGCGACTGTGCATAGTGTGGAGAGTGCCTTCGCGCCAGCGTTGCAAAGCAATATGGCATCATGTACAACCTGTAAATAACCAACTCTCAAAAACCAGATATCCTAAAAAAGGAAGTATTTGTTTAATTGTGATGACAAACGATACTAATGATGGGGATGTCCCCACAAACGTATATATCGACGTCCGCGAAATGGATATTGATGACCTTGCCCATGTCTATCACTTGGGAGAAGATGTATTTACCAGCGACTTGTATCCTTATATCTATCGCACTTGGGATGAGTGGGAGGTAATTGGACTTTACAATACCGATCCGGAATATTGCCTGGTTGCCGAAATAGATAATCAACTGGCAGGATTTATTTTGGGAACCGTCATCACCAAAGGAAACTGGACTTATGGTTATATTATGTGGTTAGGTGTCAATCCTAACTTTCAGCGTCGAGGTGTGGGAGATAAATTGGTAGATAAGCTAGTCGAACGCATGATTGAAGATGGTGTGCGTTTCATGATGGCTGATACCGATCCGGCGAATACTCCAGCGGTAAAGTTTTTTACGCGCAAGGGATTTGGCAATACTCGCCAGCATATTTTCTTGTCGATGAATTTGAGCAAGCACGAGTATTATGGTAGACTAATTGCTTACGAAAGGGAGAAAGTTGAACGGGCGGCTTATAAGCGATCGCGTCGTCGTCCCTCCGCCAATAAACCCCAAGAAATTGTCAGCGAAGCTGCTACTAAAGTCATCGGCACCGATACCGCATCTGAAAACTCGAATATACCGCCAATTTCCTGACAGATCCCCCCCTGCCCCCCTTGCCAAGGGGGGTGTTTAACAGCAAACATCATATGCCGAATCAACAATCCCAGTGGATACTTTCTCCAACCATTAAACCGCCAGAATGGTTTATTGCAGCTGTTAGACAACAAGCATCGGACTTATGTGGAAATTATGCCGCCCAACTTTTATGGCATCCCAATATTCAAGATGCTACCGGAAAAAAGTTACAATATATTAAGACTGAGTTTCACCTTTGGGATGAATCCTTAAAGATGGGGTTTCCCGGTACTTGGTGGATACAGTGCGATGCAATTGTAGAAATCGATTTTAATTCTGATGAAAAACCCTATAGCCCCTATCCGCGAAGAACAATTACGCAGTCAATTTTTCTCTGAAGTTCATGTGGCGAATATTCAATCGTGGTTTCAATCTCTGATCTAGTTTCAATCTTACAAAAAATATGGCGATCGCAGGAAAATGACCCGAATAATTTACGATCAATTTGCTAAAGATTATTTGTCGGAACTACTAGCGCCTTTAGGAACAGTTAGTTGCAATCGCAACGTCAGTTCAGAAGTGCGCGAAATAGATGTTTACTTCACCCCATCATCTCCGATACAGGATTACGCGAAAAGCTTGGGCATCTTGGGAAGAATGGCAGCTACAACTGCTCTGTTTGAACCGTTTCGCAATCCTGTTACCGTCGGCGAGGTTGGTAGTTGCTTGAGTAAATTATTAGATGTCAAAGGAGAATTAGAACGCAAAGCAAGAAGAGAAAATACTCGTCTTGAAGAATCAGAATTACCTAAGTTATGGATATTAACGCCAACGGCATCAAAAAAATTGCTCAATGGGTTTCGTACCATTCCAGATGAACAAACCTGGGGCAAGGGTATCTATTTTTTGGCGGAATATTTGCGGACAGCCATAGTAGTTATTCATCAATTGCCAAAAACTACCTCAACTTTGTGGCTGCGAATCTTAGGGAGGGGGCGGGTGCAACAGGAAGCGATCGCGCAGTTGACTGCTTTGTCAGTAGATAATCCAGTCCGCGAGATTACGCTAGAATTATTGTACGCGCTGCAATCTAACTTAGCAGTAAATCAAGAACAAGAATTAGATCTGGAAGATCGGGAGTTAGTTATGGCGATCGCACCCTTATTTAGACAGCAATTACAAGCCGCAGAACAACGAGGCATTCAAGAAGGTAGACAAGAAGGCAGACAAGAAGGACAGCGATCGCTATTAGAAAACTTCTTCCTTGTGAGGTTTGGTGAATTAGATGCAAAATTGTCTGCTTTTTTAGTCCCGGTGTCGGCTTTACCTAGTAGGGAATTTACTCTGTTAATCCTGCAATTATCTGCGCTAACGGTGGACTTTCAAGGAATAGAACAAGCCAGACGGTTAGTTGCAGAAAATGTTTTGAGAATGCGGTTTGGGCAATTAGGCGATAGGTGGGACGCCACCCTGGAAGAACGAATCCCTAATCTAGTAACAAATCTACTCGCATTATCACCCGAAGAATTAGCATTATTGCTGCAACAGTTGCCTCAATTATCTGATGAAGAACTCCTAGCCAGACTATCCAATGGCAATGGGTGATGAATTTAGTCATCAACTACTTTGGTTAGTCCCATTGTTTTACGCCTGGAGAGCCGATATTAACCGCTTCTTGATCTTTTCAACTAACAGGCTTTCTTTTGGGATATCGCCCTCATCAAAAGCGATTAGTTCCTCTAGTAGCTCCATGTCGCTATCATCCAAGATAACGGTTAGCATCCTCTTGACTTTCTCGTCACCACCTATAGGGTCTATCGCTAAGTCGATCAACTTCCAGCACTCTTTTTCTATAATCCAAGCCTTTTGTCTTGGTTCCTCAGCGATCCGGCTTCTTACGTGGTTAACCCATGTTCGGTATCTTTCTTCATTGGTGGGCATTTTAACCCTTCCCTTAGTTCCAGCTATCCATCCCCTTATTAAATGCTTTGTTTCATATCATGTCCGATCGATTACCTACGATCGTGAGCCGGGACACGGCACGATTAAAGTTATCTGTTTGTCCGAGATATCTCTGATGCCGTGTCCCTACGCAACTACGGGGTGAGGTTTTTTTATTATGGGCAATTAAACGGACATGATATCAATCCCTAATAGGGATTTAAGTATGTTGCAACGCGGCTCATCAATCGTCTCTTCGTCGTCTCCGGCGTTTCAATCCCTAATAGGGATTTAAGTATGTTGCAACGCAAATATTGCAGCAAAATGGATACCTCATCATCGTTTCAATCCCTAATAGGGATTTAAGTATGTTGCAACACGGGAAGCACTCCGTTGTTGATTCCTTGAAGGACTGTTTCAATCCCTAATAGGGATTTAAGTATGTTGCAACGCTTCTAATTCCATTCGTAACTGGAGCTTCTGTTGCTGTTTCAATCCCTAATAGGGATTTAAGTATGTTGCAACCCGGATATGAAACACTGGAAGTAGACAGTTTTGGCGTTTCAATCCCTAATAGGGATTTAAGTATGTTGCAACAAGCGCTTTCTATTTTCAATAGAAGCTTCTAGCGCGTTTCAATCCCTAATAGGGATTTAAGTATGTTGCAACGTTATATTTCCCGCGGATCCGCGGGAAAGACAGACGTTTCAATCCCTAATAGGGATTTAAGTATGTTGCAACGATTTCTATAGGCAAGGGTGCCTTAGAAAACATAGGTTTCAATCCCTAATAGGGATTTAAGTATGTTGCAACCAACGGGAATTGGTCGCGCTTTTTGTATGTTTATCGTTTCAATCCCTAATAGGGATTTAAGTATGTTGCAACAAGAGAAGTCGCTTGCCGCGACCCGAATCGCTTACGAAGCAAAGTTAGTTTCAATCCCTAATAGGGATTTAAGTATGTTGCAACCTGCTTCTGGGCAAGCGGTAGCAACTGGTATGGGTTTCAATCCCTAATAGGGATTTAAGTATGTTGCAACGTGGACTATGTCCCCATGGAGGGGTACACCGCGCAGGGTTTCAATCCCTAATAGGGATTTAAGTATGTTGCAACAAGTGGAATCACAGCGTCCGCAAACAAATTGGCTGCCGTTTCAATCCCTAATAGGGATTTAAGTATGTTGCAACTTAGCAAAGGAGGAAGCGCTTAATGCCGCAAAACTTCGTTTCAATCCCTAATAGGGATTTAAGTATGTTGCAACCTGAAAAAAGATTCGGAGTTACTTCAAAATCAGCCGTTTCAATCCCTAATAGGGATTTAAGTATGTTGCAACGAGTATTCCGTAGAATGGGTTATCGGTAAATTGTCGGTTTCAATCCCTAATAGGGATTTAAGTATGTTGCAACATTAGGTGAAGACGCTGACCTAGTCATTGTTCCGGGTTTCAATCCCTAATAGGGATTTAAGTATGTTGCAACCGTCAAGGCCACCTGTCGCACCTACTCCGCAATTAGTTTCAATCCCTAATAGGGATTTAAGTATGTTGCAACGTCGAGTTGCCGAAGGAGCCGGGACGTGGTCATGGTTTCAATCCCTAATAGGGATTTAAGTATGTTGCAACAGCCGGTCAGCATGTGTACAAAAGTACAATAAAAGGCGTTTCAATCCCTAATAGGGATTTAAGTATGTTGCAACCAATGTGAGCCATGCATCATCCAGAAAAGGGAAACGTTTCAATCCCTAATAGGGATTTAAGTATGTTGCAACGGGTGCAGGCAGTTAAGTTAGCAGCAACGGATTGAGCGTTTCAATCCCTAATAGGGATTTAAGTATGTTGCAACAAGCGGGAAGTGCCCGCAATAGTTGACAATTTTGGGTTTCAATCCCTAATAGGGATTTAAGTATGTTGCAACGTTCATCGGTAGGTTCCGAAAGCACATTGCTTTGAAGTTTCAATCCCTAATAGGGATTTAAGTATGTTGCAACGTTGAAGGGATTTAGCACCAATGAATGCAACAAAAGTTTCAATCCCTAATAGGGATTTAAGTATGTTGCAACACTGTTCCTTTTGGGGCAGTAGCCGACGAACTAGAGTTTCAATCCCTAATAGGGATTTAAGTATGTTGCAACATGAGCGCTTAGCTTGGATGCAGGCCAGGATGGAGTTTCAATCCCTAATAGGGATTTAAGTATGTTGCAACAAAGCGCCTTTTATGCCTGACTGGCAGTTGGGTAAGATGTTTCAATCCCTAATAGGGATTTAAGTATGTTGCAACTCTTCAAGGGTTGGAGCATCTTTTGTCGATTTTTGTGTTTCAATCCCTAATAGGGATTTAAGTATGTTGCAACCGTATCCATCAGGGGTTGCTCAATCTGTTGCCGCTGTTTCAATCCCTAATAGGGATTTAAGTATGTTGCAACAAGGATACAGCTTGGGCTTCCTCATCAAGTTGCCGGTTTCAATCCCTAATAGGGATTTAAGTATGTTGCAACATTTGCCATTCACTTGTCTCCTCTTTGTTTAGGTGTTTCAATCCCTAATAGGGATTTAAGTATGTTGCAACGCTAGACCCCTATGGAATGGCAGAGGTTATCGCAGTTTCAATCCCTAATAGGGATTTAAGTATGTTGCAACGTATATGGATTTGCGGAGCCTTTCCATATTCTGCAAGGTTTCAATCCCTAATAGGGATTTAAGTATGTTGCAACACAAGCAAGCAAGCAACGATCGATGCCTAATTTCCGGTTTCAATCCCTAATAGGGATTTAAGTATGTTGCAACTCACCAGTACTTAGTGACAGTACTGGTGACAGTGACAGTTTCAATCCCTAATAGGGATTTAAGTATGTTGCAACGAGAAGCGGATAGCCGCTGCACGCCAAACACTGGAAGTTTCAATCCCTAATAGGGATTTAAGTATGTTGCAACTGATAGTGCAAGTGGTACACTCCCAGCACTCTCCATCCATGTTTCAATCCCTAATAGGGATTTAAGTATGTTGCAACCTGTGTATGGGTTACAGGTGGGTGATAAGTTATGGTTTCAATCCCTAATAGGGATTTAAGTATGTTGCAACTGGTAATTTGCAAGATGTTGGTGAGGGTGATGGTGTTTCAATCCCTAATAGGGATTTAAGTATGTTGCAACCGCTTGTTCCTGAAACACTCTCTGTATGTAGTTTTCAAGGTTCGTTACCGGGAGACAATCATAAAAGTACCATTTCAGCGATCGCTCTGTCAACTCCATAGATTTTCACCCAGGCTAAAATCCAATCCCAGTAAGGGTTTGAGCGTTTCCGAGCGGCTATTTTTGTTCCCATAGGCATCAAAGGCTTATGGGGTAAGGGTTCCAGCCGAAAAATTTTACCCTGGTTTTCCAACACCTACCCTCTCCCGGAATTTTTGCTTCAATACCCAAGATTACCTTGGCGCTCGCACTTAAACCCTTTCGCCTTCCACTCTACCAAATTTACTTCAGACAGCGGCCTTACCTCGGTACAGTGGGGCGAGTAAAATTGACCGATAACCGCCCATAACAAACTGCGAGTGACATCAAACGCAGTGACGAAAGATTTTTCGCGATTCCCAGGAATTCCCTTTTCTTTGACGATATCTGTCTCTACCCAAATTCCCTTCGCACCTAAAATGATTTGAGCCATCCATTTAGCGCGGGGTAAATGGCTGGGTGAAGTGATTAATATTACCTTATGAGCTTGCCACTTTTCCAAAATCGGCAAGCTGTAATAGAAATTGCCAAATGTGGAATCGGCACACTTTTCTACCCAAACATTTTCTAGGGAAGTTTTCGCTCTTTGAAAAATGAGTAAAATACAAGGAGCTTGCGAACCTTTGGAAATCAAAATCGGTATTTTAGGATATTCTTTAGCTAACTCGGCGACGTGAATTTCCCTGGTGATGCTGCCTCCCAGTACGAATAAGGCATCGACTGGCTTTTTTGATGCTGCTTGCAAAGTCAGGGTGAGATTAAGCAGCCAAATTCCAATTATCAGGCAGAAACCAAGTATACCCGCTCTCAAAAATTTCTGGCGACGAGGTTTCATAATTGCTAATTGCTAATTGCTAATTGCTAATTGCAATAATCTGGGTTCTTTAATTATTCATTACTCATTACCCGTTCTTAATTGGGTGACTAGATGGACTAATTCTGGCAAAATTAACTGAGAGACGGCTAGTTTGACGGCGTTGCTCGAACCGGGGAGGCAAAATACCAGTTTACCTTGATAGACGCCCGCGATCGCTCTCGATGCGATCGCTCTCGAACCAATCTCCTGGTAACTCATGTAGCGGAACAATTCCCCAAAACCGGGTAAAGTTTTTTCTAGCAGGGATGCGATCGCATCATAAGTCGTATCTCGCGGCGCTATCCCCGTCCCCCCATTAAAAATTAAACCATCCAGATCGGGACGTTTTCCCCATATTTCCATCTGCGCCCGAATTTGTTCCGGTTCATCTTTAACTATTGTATAATCTCTTACTTCATGACCGGCATCTACGAGCAATTGCTTAATTATCTGACCGCTTTTATCTGTTTCCAGAGTGCGCGTATCGCTGACGGTAATAACAGCGCAATTTACGGTTATTTGAGTCGATTCGGGGTGAGGTTGGGGTGTCATAGCAGTGAATTTCAGATTTTAGATTTCAGATTTTAGATTTCAGATTTTAGATGATTGCAGATTTTATATTTTTCCATCTGGCATCTAAAATCTGCAATCTGCAATTACCTAAATCTGCCATCTAAAATCTGCAATCAGCAATTTACCATTACCTATTTAGACTTGCTGAACCCTAAACCATTTTCTTCGGCATAGCGTTCCATAAACCGCATAAAGCGATCCCATTCTGCGGGCGATCGCATGATGTAAAGTGCTTCTAATGCTTCAGGTTGACCGTTGATAAATTTGGCTTTTACTTCCCGCGTCAGCAATTCGCCTTCTTCATCAATTAGGTACATCCCGGTGATTTCCTCGGTACTGGTACTGCTAAGCGCTTTGGGTTTCTCAAAATAAAACGTAGCTGTGCCGGTGCTACCATCCTTGGCGCGGGTTAGGCGCACATCGGGAATTGCATCTTCATCGATACCTCTGGAAAACTGGATTTGAGCCATGAGAGCGGAACCGTTAAATTTTGTAAACGTTTATCATATTATCTTCTCATCAAATGCTGTTTTCTGGCATTTTTGTCGCAAAGGACACTCAGTACAGCGGGGGTTTCTGGCGGTGCAGACTGCGGCGCCAAAGTCCAACAGGGCTAAGTTCCAGGCGGAAACGTTGTTATCGGGGGCTACTTGGTCTGCGGCTTGTTGTAGGGGCTTAGAACGGGCTTTGACGCGATCGCTCGTAGAAAATCCAAAAAATCGCTCTAAAATCCGCGCCACGTTAGTATCGAGAACGGCTTTGGGCTGTCCAAAGGCATTGGCACAGATAGCGCGGGCGGTATAATTTCCAACTCCGGGTAATTCCAGCAACTGGGCTTCGGTTTTGGGGATATTTCCGGCATATTTTGATTGAATCATCCGGATTGACCGGCGCAACCGTTCGACGCGCAAGCCAAGTCCCAAAGGCTGCAAAATGCTGGTAATTTCTTCAAAAGGTGCAGCTGCTAAAGCATCCAGAGTGGGATATTTTTGCATAAACGCCTGGTAAATCGGAGCGACTAAAGCTGCATTGGTCTTTTGCAGCATTAATTCTGCCACAAAAATCCCGTAAGGGTCTGTGGTATTGCGCCAAGGGAAATTTCGCAAATGTTGCTGCGCCCAAGTTTTAATTTGCTGGCGAAACCATCTGAGTTTACCTTGATCGAGATGCTGCATAATGCTTCCTCCAACATAATTGTAGGTTGGGTTGAGGTAACGAAAGAATTTTGCTCAAAGGTTATCAGGGTGATATCATGTCCGGTCGATTACCCATAATCATCAGCCGGGACACGGCACGATTAACGTTATCTGTTTGTCCGAAATATCTATGATGCCGTGTCCCTACGCAACGACTCTGTAAGGTTTTTTTATTATGGGCAATTCAACGGACATCATATGATTGAATGTAGGGGCACGGCATCCGATAGCCTTGCCTATAAACCAACATTATTCTACGCCGTGCCCCTACTAATGCAGGATTTCACCCTACAAATCTAATACCAAATCAAGATGCATCTCGTTCCAATAGTAGGGTAACTGGGCCATCATTTTCAATCGAGACTTGCATCATCGCTCCAAATTCGCCGGTTTCCACTTTTAATCCACTTTGGCGCAACTTATCTACAAAGCGATCGTATAAGTTTTTTGCCGATTCTGGTGCGGCTGATTTATCAAAAGAGGGACGGCGACCTTTGCGACAGTCTCCATAGAGGGTAAATTGACTGATAACTAACAGTTCGCCGCCAATTTCTTGCACCGATTTTTCCCAGCGACCGCCATTATTTTCATCGGCTGGAAATAAGCGCAATTCCAAGCACTTGCGCGCCATCCAGTCAAGTTCTGCTTCAGTATCGGTGTTAGCAACACCGACAAGTAAATTCAGTCCTCGCCCAATTTTGCCCACAATGTTACCGTTAACCGTAACTTGAGAATATTTGACTCTTTGAACAATTACGCGCATGGGAATTTCAGATTTAAGATTGCAGATTGCCGATTAAATTTTAAATCTGCAATCTGCAATTGTTGGCTATTTGCCAAAACCTTTACCGCGATTGGTAGAAGGCAGACAGATGCAGTTTTCTAGCTGCGAGCGCAACTTCTCATGGTCTAAATTCTGCCCGATCAGTACCACTTGGTTTTTCGGTTGACCTTGCCATTCTTCATCTTCTAGGGTAAACCGCTTGCCGCACAGGTGGAAAATATGCCGCTTGGGACTTTCATCAAACCACATAATGCCTTTGGCTCGGAAGACATTTTCTGGTAGTTGATTATCTAAGAAATACTGGAACTTTTTGATCGAAAGCGGTTTGTCGCTTTGGAAAGATATGGAAGTAAATCCATCATTTTCCAAGTGATCGGAATGGTGGTGATGATGGTGGTCGTGGTCGTGATGGTCGTGATGGTGGTCGTGGTCGTGTTCGTGGTCGTGGGCGCAATGACCGTGGTCATGGTCGCACTCTGAATGGTCCTGTGCGTGTGCGTGGTCGTGGTCGTGGTCGTGGTCGTGGTGTTCGTGTTCGTGTTCTTCGGTGTCGAAATACCGATCCGACTCGAATAAACCGACGCTGAGAATTAAAGGAAGTGGAACTTGCGATCGCGTAGTCCTTAAAATTCTCGCTCCTTGTTTGATATCCCGAATCCGGATTTCCAATCTATCGAGCTCCGCTTCATCCACCAAATCGGCTTTATTGAGCAAAATAATATCGCCGTAAGCGATCTGACTGTAAGCTGCTTGAGAATTAAATAAATCCAGACTGAAATTCTCCGCATCTACTACAGTGATAATCGAATCCAAGCGAGTCATGTCTCGCAGTTCGGTTCCCAAAAATGTTAGCGCTACCGGCAGCGGATCGGCAATTCCCGTCGTCTCTACTACCAGATAGTCTACCTTGTCTTGGCGTTCTAAAACTTTGTAGACTGCATTCACCAGATCGTTATTAATGGTGCAGCAAATACAACCGTTACTTAGCTCCACCATATCATCTCCGGTCGTTACGATCAGCTCGTTGTCGATACCAACTTCGCCGAACTCATTCACCAAAACAGCAGTCTTCAAACCTTCCTGATTCTTCAGGATATGGTTGAGCAGAGTCGTCTTGCCGCTACCGAGAAAGCCGGTAATAATTGTAACCGGCATACCGTGCTTTGGGGCGTCGATTGTCTGGGATGAGTCGGAAGTAACAACGTTTTGCATAGCCTAATTGTCCAACAAGGTCAGATAATGAGTATTGAGGTCGATCTTTCTAATTTAGCTTAATAGGTTGATTGTAGAAGCTTCCGTTAGAGAGAAAAGCAAGCGATCGCTATGATATAGCGGATTGCAAATGATTGAGGTAGAGCATCTGTGGCGCTCGTTTGTGTAGCGGCAGGATTAAAGCAGATGGCAAATGAGTGAGGTACAGCTTTTTGCTTCGTTTGTGTAGCGGCAGGATTAATCCTGCCGCTACACAAACAAAGCCTTTTGGCTTTCCCCCACTCGCTATGATAGACCCAGCACAAATGTACAATAATTAAACACAAGCACTCTATTTTTTAACTTCTCAGAATGACCCTAACGCTCTACAATACCCTCACTCGTCGCAAAGAACCGTTTGAAACCATCGAACCGGGCAAAGTAAAAATGTACTGCTGCGGCGTGACGGTGTATGACTATTGCCATTTGGGTCATGCTCGCGCTTATATTGTCTGGGATACGGTGCGCCGCTATTTGCTGTGGCGGGGATACGATGTCCGCTACGTACAAAATTTTACCGATATTGACGATAAAATTCTCAACCGCGCCAGGGAAACCAACTCGACGATGGAAGCCGTCGCGGAACGCTTTATCAAGGAATATTTTACCGATATGGATCGGCTAAATGTCATGAGAGCCGATGAATATCCCCGCGCCACCCACTCGCTAGATGGCATTAAGCGACTGATTCACGAGTTGGAACACAAAGGTTATGCTTATCCATCAGCGGGTGATGTTTATTACACGGTGCGGCAGTTTCCTGAGTATGGCAAACTGTCTGGAAAGCGGTTAGACGATTTGCAGGCAGGGGCAAGCGGTAGAGTTGATACACAAGATACTGAGGCCGCTAAGAAACAAGACCCGTTTGATTTTGCCTTGTGGAAGGCGGCGAAACCAGGGGAACCGGCGTGGGAGTCGCCTTGGGGTCAAGGTCGTCCGGGGTGGCACATCGAATGTTCGGCGATGGTGCGCGATCGCTTGGGCGATACAATAGACATCCACTGCGGCGGTGAAGATTTGCAGTTTCCGCACCACGAAAATGAAATTGCCCAATCAGAAGCGGTGACTGGTAAACCTTTAGCCCGTTATTGGATGCATAACGGCTTTATCAACGTCGATGGCGAGAAAATGGCCAAATCTGTGGGCAATTTCACCACAATTCGCCAATTTCTCGATGCACCGAACGGACTCGCACCGATGGCGTTGCGCTTGTTTGTTCTGCAAGCCCATTACCGCAAACCAATTGATTTTACGCCGGATGCGATCGCTAGCGCCAAAAACAGCTGGGAAACCCTCAAAGAAGGCTTGCTTTTTGGCTATGAATGTGGTAATAAACTGGGCTGGAGAGTAGAAGAGACGCGGGGACGCCCCGACGCGGGGACGCGGGGAGAGGACAAGGGGGAATCGCCAATCGAAAATGCCTACGCGGAGCGTTTCCAAGCAGCGATGGATGATGATATTAATACCCCTGGTGGTTTGGCAGTGTTGTTCGAGTTAGCCAAAGAACTGCGTCGCGAAGCCAATATTCTGGTACACCAAGGGAAGACGGAAACACCGCCACAGGAATTAGAACAACAGTGGGGCACACTGGTTAGTCTCGCCGCTGTTTTGGGATTGGAAGTTGAACCAGAAGCGGAAACAATTGAGGAAACTGGTGGTTTAAGTGATGAGGAAATTGAAGCGTTGATTCAACAACGACAAGATGCCAGAAAAGCGAAGAACTTTGCAGAAAGCGATCGGATTCGCAACGAACTGCAAGCTCAAGGTATCGCGTTAATTGATACCCCACAAGGTACCCGCTGGCATCGCAACTAAACCAGGACTTATGCAAAGAAACCCGGTTTCTTTTCTCGTCGCGCGTAAGTTCTATAAACTATGCAAAGAAACCGGGTTTCTGACCAAGAAACCCGGTTTCTTTTCTCGTCGCGCGTAAGTCCTAAGCTGCTGGGCACCTAATTTGAGAGCCAAATTTTACCTTCTTCTTGTGGGGTGGGCATCTTGCCCGCCTCTTTATTGGATTTAAATGCGTAGCAGCTTATAAACCTCACCCCGTAGTGTGAAGCCTACCTCGATGTTGAGGTGTCAAGATAGATCTAGAGGACTATATCCAACGGTTGAAAGCCATCCGTTTTAGCGACGAGGAGGCAGCGATGACAGAACAATTAGATCAAGAAAAAGATATCAGACTTAAAGTTACCACGAGGATCTGGGGTTGTGCGGTGGGAATGTTGGGGATTTGCATTCCGCTGACAGCTATTACAAATAGCGGCCCAATTCTACCTTTAGGAGTGGTGGCGGGGGCAGCTGTTGGTACGGCTGTGGTTTGGCGTTCTTCAGATAAAAAATCCCAAACTGAATTAGCACCAAGTCAGTTGCAGCAAATCGAACAACGCCTTGCTAATTTAGAAACCATTTTGGGTAGCGATGACTTGGATATGCGGTTAAAAATCAAACAACTGGAATCAGGGGATTCTACTAAGTTGCCGCTAAGCGATCGCAACTTACCAGCTTAGTCACCCCAGGACTCACATTCACCCATCCGGGTTTCTCTGAAAATATTTGATTTGTCAATCAGATATCTAGCTTGAAACCCGGTTTATCACCTAGTCTTGCCTCAGTTCTCTTAACTCACATCTTGCGCCATTTTCCACCACCGCCAGAGAATTTATTCTCTGGCTAATAGCGAAAGTCCATTGAAATGGACTGAAATGCTATCAACACCAATTTCCCTTGATAATGCTACATATCAACATGTACGGATTTACGGTGTGGGTGTTACCAATAACATGCAGGCAATTTCAAACAGTTAAAGTAAACCCGCCGATGCCCCAAGTGTTGCCCATTGATAGGAAAACGGTATAATTGCACTCTATCGACCCTACAGATACAGTATTATGCTGTTTAAGAGAATCCGGTGTTGACTCAGGAGAGGTTAAGGTTGCATGAATACCGAAAGAATGCAATGGTTTAAAAGCGCTTTACGATGGCAAGGTTCGGTGATTCCATCGGTGCTGCCACGCGCCTTGGTCTGCGGGTTATTTGGCGTTTTGATCTCCCTCTTATATGGTTACGGATTTGCAGTGGCGTTGCCGTTTTTGGGGACTATTATTCCCAATGTAGTCTTGGGTTTATTATTGGTTTTTAGAACAAATACGGCTTATGAAAGATTCTGGGAAGGCAGGAAATTTTGGGGAATTATCAATAACAATATCCGCAACTTAGCTCGTCAGATATGGGTATCCGTGGATGAACGCGAACCAAGCGACCGAGAAAATAAAGTAGCAACATTGCGAGCGATCGTCGCTTTTGCTGTAGCTACAAAGTTACATTTAAGAGCAGAGGCAATCAACAGCGAGTTGGAAGATTTGCTATCACCAAAGCGGTATTATAAACTGAAAAACATGAACAATCCATCCCTAGAAATTGCCTTCTGGATCGGGGATTACATGCAACAACAATACGAGAGAAATCGCCTCAATATCTATCAGCTAACTTCCATGCAGGAATTACTCAACAATTTGGTAGATTGTTTAGGAGGCTGCGAAAGGATTCTCAAAACACCAATGCCCCTAGCCTATGCGATTCACCTCAAACAACTTTTACTGATTTATTGTTTTTCTTTGCCGTTTCAAATCGTCAAGGAGAGCGGTTGGTTTACCGGACCAATTGTCGTTTTAATTAGTTTTACATTACTGGGAATTGAAGCCATCGGTCTGGAAATTGAAAATCCCTTCGGTCACGATGCCAATGATTTGCCTTTAGATTCAATCTGTGCTAACATGCGGCGCAACATGGAAGATTTAATCACCCTAGCTCCTAGTGTCAGAGATTGGAAGACAACATCCGTAGAGCCACACTCATCAATGGTTAATAAATAATTTCTTCCTGAGTCATCTTTCCGCTTCACCAATTACCAATTACCAATTACCAATTACCAATGGAAAATCAAACTGGATTTATTTTTAAGGTACTGGTCATTTCAGCCGGATTATCGGTTTTAATTAAGTATGCTGGTCCAGCTTTGGAAGTAGGCGCAACGCCAGTCAACGCGCTGATACTTGTTTTTGTGCCTACTTTGATTGTAGCGATCGCTCTGTGGTGGCGCGCTCAGCAGCAAGGACAGCAAAACTGAAGCAGACTTTACCCTCCCCTGCTCCAGATCCTGTCTCAATCGTATCGTTCTCTGCAACAACTCTTGTGGGGTGGGCATCCTGCCTGCCCATGACTCTATTTTCTGGAGAAGTCTATTGCCTTGGCGATGCTGCCCCTTTTGCTCTTCACCCGCCCAGAATTAGGCAGAAGTATCCTTAACCTCCGGAAAATGTTATAAAATTTGAATATTCCCAATTTCTAGTAGAGGGTGGTAGAAAAGCTTGAGCGCCAACAGTAAGAAATATTCTCGACATCACGTCGCATATTGGAAAAAGCGCCTGCGGTACAAGTTCGACAATTTTATGTCGAAAGGGGGATTCTCCGTCTTTCTGGCATTATTAGCATTATTCCTTGGCGCTTTTATTGTCATGACAATTGTTCGGTACATTTCCGAGTGGATTTTTCCCAATCAAAATCCAGATCCGACGGATTTGTCCTGGGAAGTCTTCGTCCAGCTGATCGGGCTAAGAGACGCGGGAGACAATGTCAATTTGGCGACTAAGTTTATTGCTGTAATCACAATATTTATCGGCTTAGTTTTGTTTTCCAGCTTAGTTGCTTTCATTACCCAAGAATTTGAAGAAAGACTTAAATTGCTGCGGCGGGGGAAAAGCCTGGTAGTAGAAAAGAACCATACCTTAATTTTGGGATTCAGCGACAGAATTACAGATATTATTGAAGAGTTAGTAGTGGGTAATGCATCAGAATATGACGCAGCAGTTGTAATTTTGGCGCCAAAAGATAAAGAGGAGATGGATGATTTTATCCGGAATAATCTAGGAGAACTAAAAACAACCAGAGTAGTGACGCGCAACGGATCGATCGCTAATTTAAGCGACCTCAACATGGTGGGAGTAAAAGTAGCAAAATCCGTAATAGTTTTGAATGATGCCAAAGCCTCAGATAGCGATGAATTAAAAGCTTTATCCGATGCGCGAGTCGTCAAGGCAATCTTAGCAGTTGTCGCAGCGAATGAAGAAGAAACCTTGCCGCCAATTGTCGTAGAATTATACTCGGAACAATATCGCAAACTGGCAGAAAATATTGCTCCTGGAGCCGTCACCACTCTAAATGAGGCCGATATTTTGGCTCGGATTTTAGTTCAGACATCCCGCAGTGTAGGACTGGCGACAGTCTATTTAAACATGGTGGGTTTTGAAGGCAATGAATTCTATTTCTATAGAAATAAGTTAGGCTGGTACAATCTAACTTTCTCTGAATTGCCATTTCATTTCTCTAATGGGATGCCACTAGGCGTGCGTCAGGCAGATGGCACCTTGACAATAAAACCACCCAGAGATTACAAGCTGGCTGACGATGATGAAGTTATTATCCTAGCAGAAGATGACTCAACCATAAAATTTAATCCTATACCTGTAGTGCAGGGTAAAATTAAAGGCTATACTGAATACCGAAAAACCTTAGAGCGACAAATAGAAAAGTACCTGATTATCGGTTGGAACAGTAAAGCCCCAATTGTCCTCACAGAATATGCCAAATACATAGTCGAAGGTTCGCAGGTTAACCAAGCGGTAGAGAATTTAACTGATGAGGTGAAAGCTAAATTTGACAAGATTGCCAAAGCATATCCACATATCAAAATGGAGGCTATAGAAGTAAATTTGGCCTCATTCGATCGCCTGGTGACTCTGAAACCCTATGAATTTGACAGTATATCAATTTTGGCAGGTAGCGGGGAAAAAGCTGAGGAAATTGATGCTAAAACCCTCACCATTTTGTTGGAAATGCGGCAAATTTTCAAAGACTATACTGCTACAACTGGAAACGAAGTCAGCACCGAATTGATTGCAGAGATAATTGACTCGCAAGAGACGGATTTGGCGATCAAAGCTGGTGTGAAAGACTTTCTCCTCACCAATCAATTTGTGTCGAAAATTTTAGCCCAGGTTTCCCAAGAACCTGATGTAATGTCAATCTATGACGATCTGTTTTCGTCGGCAGGGAGCGAACTTTATATCAAGCCAATCTGGCTTTACTTCCCACCGAAAAAGATTGGCAAGCTAACGTTTGCTGATTGCGTACTTGCTGCACAAAACCGCGATGAATTGTGCATCGGAGTAAGAATTAACGCTCTGGCGCAGGATAAAAACAACAACTTTGGCATTGACTTAGCACCGAGTTTGGATAAGCAGCTAAATCTGACGGTGAATGATGCGCTGATTACTTTAGCCGAGGATGAAACATAAAAGCGCGATCCCTGAATTTAAATTTGCGGGTTGTCGCTGGCAAAATCAAAGACGAGAAAAGAAACCGGGTTTCTTTTCTCGTCTTGCGTCAGTACTGTTTTCCTCAACCCAGTACGGCGCGGTAGTTGATCTTTCTACTTATTTTCAGCTGCTTGACTAATTTTCTCTAGACTTGCTTGCATCTGATACAACTGGTTTTGAATTTGTTCTAGCTTCTTTTCCAGGGTTTTTTCGTTTTGTTCAATTTGATGGCTGATTACTTCATCCTTTTCTTGCAGTTGTTCCTGATGTGCTTCTTCCAAACTCGAGATCATCACACCAACCAATAAATTGATAATAATCATTGCTCCCAACATGACAAAACTGACAAAGAATAAAGGACTTAAGGGTTGAGCAGAAGGATTCTTACACAAATCTTCCATGCCACTATATCCATACCGATCGCACCCGTAAATTTGGGTGTACATCATATCTGGCCAACCTTCTAGCGTGGCAACTTGAAACAAAGACAGCATTGAGCGAGGCAAAGTACCAAAACGAATGGGATCGTTTTTGGAAAATATGAACGTTGCCACTACTCCATACATATAGAACAGCAGCATTAGCAATAAACAAACGTAACCCATTGAAGGGAGGCTTTTCAGCAGCGCCGATACCAGAATCTGCAATCTAGGTAAAGCGCGTAACAATTTGAGCAGGCGCAGAATTCTAACCATCCGCATGACTAGGATGTAGTCAACATCAACTGGCAAAAAGAACGCCACAATAATCAAGAAATCAAATATATTCCACCCATCAAAAAAGTAGCGCCACCACCGGGGATATTCCGCTGTAATTTTCAACAAAAATTCGCCGATAAAAATCCAGATGATAATGCTATCAATAATTTTCAGTAGCGTAGTGTGTTTGGCTGCAAATTCGGGATATGTTTCTATACCAACCAAAACCCCCGACATCACAATCGCTACCATAATTATGATCTGAAAAGTGTTGGAATTCACAGTTTTCACAATCATTCTGTGTGGTGCTTGCATTCAACAATCCCCTAGCTCGAGCTGACTAATCTGAATAATAAGTCAAAAGATGCTTCTCTGTTTGCAGTTTATCGATTTGCCATCATTGGTTTTCAGCCTGGAATCAAGATTAGCTTGATTTCCAGCTATCACGTGCAAATTAGCAACCACTCAGGAGTAAACTGGCAGAGCGACAAAAGATGACTAATATCATGTCGGGTAGCAACGGTTGTGTAACTGCTAATAGCTAATCGCTAATGGCTCTGGAGGCAATTGACAATTAGCAAGCGAGCAATTAGCAATTAGCCATCCATACACTACCGATACCACCGGACATGATATAACATGATGGTGATTAAAGTTATCTTGGCGTTATAATCTCATAGTTTTCTGACTTTTCCTAGTTGCCTGCGGTTCTAGCAAAACTGTAAAGGTAAGATAGACCCCGCTCCTGGCTATAATGGGCATCTCCCCTCTAGTTAGCCAAACAGGGAGTCATTACCGTGAATCTGGGTCAACTCATCGGCCTATTAGTCCTAGGGATATGTTTGTATATTTTGTGGCAAATCCGGGAAGTGCTGTTGCTGGTATTTGCCGCAGTCGTTTTGGCAACCGCCTTAAACCGACTGGCAAGACGCCTGCAACAGTCAGGGTTGGCGCGCGGATGGTCTGTAACGCTTTCAGTTGGGATTTTACTAACCGTCCTGATCGGCTTCTTCTGGCTGATCGTACCGCCGTTTGCCTCCGAGTTTCGACAACTGGCAGAATTGTTGCCCAAAGCGATCGATCAGTTGAATCCTTGGATAAAGCAGGTACAATCAAACATTCCCAGCCAGTTGGCTCCCTATCTGGTGCCCCAGAAACCTGGTGGGGGAAATACTTTAAGCCAACAACTCCAGCAACAATTGCAGCCGTTCATCACTCAGCTATTGGGCGGTGCGGGTGCGTTTGTCTCGAACACGCTAGGAGGGCTTTTGAGCTTTCTGCTGGTGCTGGTTTTGACGCTGATGATGTTAGCTCAGCCCAGACCTTACCGCAAAGTATTTGTCAGACTGTTTCCCTCTTTTTATCGGCGGCGGGTAGAAGGAATTTTAGATGAATGCGAGGTAGCACTTGGTAGGTGGATTATCGGCGCTTTGATTAGCATGAGCGTGGTGGCGATGCTGTCGCTGATTGGGTTGTCGATTTTACGAGTAAGGTTGGCGCTGGCTCAAGGAATTTTAGCAGGATTGCTCAACTTGATTCCCAATATTGGCCCCACTTTGAGTGTCGTGTTACCGATGATGATCGCCCTATTGGATGGGGTTTGGTGGAAATCGGTTGCCGTCTTAATTTTGTATTTCGTTATTCAGCAGTTTGAAAGTAACTTTTTGACACCTTACGTGATGGCGCAACAGGTATCGTTGTTACCAGCGATCACGTTAATGTCCCAAGTATTTTTCGCTACGTTTTTTGGATTCTTGGGGCTGATTTTGGCGCTGCCTCTCACAGTCGTCCTTAAAGTTTGGCTCACAGAAGTGTTGATTAAAGATGTGTTGGATCTGTGGCACAGCGATCGCGAAGCCGAGTTTAACGCAGCAGGGGAAGCCGAATCCCAAAAAGTCGCCCAAGTGGATCAAAACGCTCCCATCTTGCCCGACAAAACCCCAAAAACTCCAGACTCTTCAAGTGACGAGCCTGGTAATGGAGAATAGGTAATTGCAGATTGCAGATTTAAGATGGCAGATTTAGCAATAATTGCCGATGGCAAATTTAATATTTCCGATTAAAAAATGTTATAATTTTAGGTTAAAATCTGATATAATTAAATATAAATTAAAATAAAATCTGCAATCAACAATCTAAAATCTGAAATAAAATATGCGTACTATTGCTGAAATTAACGACAAAATAAACCAAAAATCTGCGGTAGTTTGGACAGTCGAAGAATTAAAAGCGCGGGTGGCAGAAATTGGCGTTTCTGAGGCAGCTAAGCAAGTAGATGTCATTACCACCGGCACGTTTGAGCCGATGGAATCAACGGGGGCAATTATTAATTTGGGGCATACCGATCCGCCGATTAAAATTCGCTCTTGCTGGATAGATGGGGTGTTAGCTTATTCTGGGTTTGGTGCGGTAGATTTGTTTTTAGGAGCCGCTCAAGGGGTTGATTATCCTAGCACGGGTGAGATAACCGATGGGGAAGAATCTAAAGAACGAGGCGGCGGTCATGTAATCGAAGATTTAATTGCGGGTAAACCCGTGCAATTGCGAGCGATCGGACAGGCGACGGACTGCTACCCCAGAGCGACTTTTGAAACCACGATTACCCGCGATACGATTAACCAGTTTTATTTATACAATCCGCGCAACCTGTATCAGAATTTTATTGTGGGGGTGAACGGAGGCGATCGCGCGCTGTTCACCTACCTGGGTACGCTACAACCGCGTCTGGGAAACGCGGTATATTCTAATCCGGGTGCGATCGCTCCCTTACTCAACGACCCAGATTTAGAAATTATCGGCATCGGTACCCGCATTTTTCTAGGCGGCGGTATTGGTTACGTCGCCTGGGAAGGTACCCAACACTTCCCCTTACAAAAGCGCCTACCCAATCGCACGCCGATTGGTCCTGCTGCTACCCTCGCCTTGATTGGAGATGCCAAACAAATGGATAGGCGGTGGGTACGGGGTTGTTACTTTAAAAATTATGGCGCTTCCATCATGCTGGGTGTCGGCATTCCCATCCCGGTTTTGCACGAAGAAGTCGTTGCCAAATGTGCGGTGCAAGACAAGGATTTAGTCGCACCAGTAGTAGATTTTTCCATTCCCCGCCGCGTCCGTCCCACGTTTGGATTAGTTAGTTACGCTCAATTAAAATCCGGTCGGATGACGATTGAAGGTAAATCGGTGAGGGTTGCTCCCCTGGCTAGTATTTATCTGTCTCGGCAAGTTGCATTAGAGTTAAAACAATGGATCGAGGAAGGGAAATTTACCCTCACCGAACGAGTTGCTTCCATTCCAATGGATCGGGTTTTTTTACCCCAAGATCGCTGGGGCGCGACCATTGCACTAGAATGAGTGACACTCCTACACTCTTCCAGACTGAAATTACCTTGTTGCCAACTCAGCAAACCGCTTCAAAACCTTTAGAACAGGCTATAGCTCATTCTCCGCTCGCTCGACGGACAATCCATACTGGGGTGGCTCACTTGGTACGAGTTTAAGCTGTGAGTTTCCCTCTCTCAGGACTTACGCAAAGAAACAAAGGTGAGCCGAAAAATCGTCGGTCTGGTAACCAGAGATTGACGAAGAAACCGGGTTTCTGGCCTCCTCGTGCGTCAGTCCTGTCTCTAACACAAATGCGTGCAGGGAGGCTATTGCTTAACGAAATTTATTTTCTTTCGCCATCCATCATTTTAGTTTCCTGTTAAGAATCCTGCATTCCCGATCACCTGCCAAAAGGACTTTCCTCCATTTTCCTTATATTCTGTGTAGGATTTTTCCAGCTTATCTTGCTGTTGACGAGAGCGGAGTTTGTGTTTTATCGTATTCCGCTGATTTTCCCGATTTTCTTGCTGTTCACAATCTTTCTCTCTCACTACTTGCTGTTCTTTTTGTTTCTTACTATTGCCCGTCATATCTAGCTACCTTTCTGCAATACTACCTAACGCAAGTTGCTAGTTATAAACAAGGGGGTTGCTAATGGCTAATTGCTAATTGCTAATCTTGGATTTTTACCAATCTCGCCAGCCATTAGCCATTAGCCGCTCCCAGAGAGATAACTAGCAACTTGAGTTACCTATTCTTATATTATATTACTTTCTCATGTTATTTGCCTGCTCTAACTACCTCTCGAGTATTAAATTTTCCTCTTCTAAGAGGCATTCGTATAATTATTTGGGAATTCTATACTTGTGACAATAACTTTGTTTGGAGTTGGTATATCCGAACTTGTTGCATTATATTCAACAATTTTACCACTTTCAATTTTATAGTAGACTTCTAAATTTGTCTCCAAATCCGCTACGACACAGTTCTGACCATCATCACGATCAAAAAAGTAAGCAGGGTCTTCTGAATCGTATGGTTTATCGGGATTAAACGATATATCTTTAACAAGTTGAGCCAAGCTCCCTATCTCGTCCTTCGTTCTGTAACGCTTTTGAGCCTTGAGTTCCTTTTCAACACTGGGAGACAGTTTAACAATTGTTAAAGGAAATAAAAAACAATCACCATCCTTTCTAAGGGTTTTCTGCTCTACAAGTTTATTCAGTGCTGTGTTTATGGCTTCCTTTTTAGCGGTTTTAACCGCATTCCCTCCGAATCAACATCTCTAAGTACTCACTACAAGATGTTTGATTTCTTACTGCTGTTTCTTGCAACATTCCCCAAGCGGTATCGGTGATCCAGACACCTCTTTTCTTCTTTAGTTCGTCGTGTAAAACAGGCTGATTTTTTAGCCTTTTGCGCCCTTTTTCGGTTGACATTGTAAGCACCGTAATCTATACTAAGCGATATAATAACAATACTTAGGAGGTGAGTCTAGGGTGGCTCGAAGCAAAACTAGCTCATTTATTACCGAGATTCCACTAATTGTAGATAGCCAGCAAGAAAAAGAGTTGTTGTCTCGCTTTCAAGCAGGAAGGCAACTTTATAATGCTTGCTTAAACGAAGCGGAAGTAAGAATGAATCTAGTTCGCAATTCTGAAGCCTACCAAGAAGCAAAAAAAATTCCTATAACCCAAAAGAAGAAAAGAACTGAAGCGTTCGCTGTGGCACGTCAAGCTTATCGATTTTCCGAGTATGAGTTGCACGCATTTGCAACTATCACCAGTAACAACTCAAAATGGATAGCCAAGAAAATTGACTCCAATACCCAGCAAGCTATTGCGACTCGTGCTTTTAAAGCCGTCGAAAAAGTGCTATTTGGGAAGGCAAAGAAAGTCCGATACAAAGTACCCAGTAGATTCAGGTCTTTAGAAGGGAAAACCAACTTTCAAGGAATCCGATGGAAAGAAGACCAGTTTGTTTGGTGCGACCTAGTAATTAAACCGTTAATTGATTGGATGAATCCAGTTATCCTGCATGGCTTAAACTCTCGCATCAAATACGTTCGGATATTGTGGAGAGAAATTAACGGAGTACGGCGCTGGTATGCTCAATTAGTTAATGAAGGCATTCCTTTCCAGAAACCGAAAAACTACATTTATGATGGTGTTGTTGGGATAGACTTAAACATCTCAAATATCGCCTTTGTTGCTGACAGCGAAGCGGGATTATTGCCCAATGCCTGCGGAGTTCCCACCTTTGAGAAGGAGATAAAAACCTTGCAGCGTCAGATGGATAGGTCTAGGAGAGCAAACAATCCAGATAACTACCATCCAGACTTTGAAGGCAAGAAGGGACGTAAAACTATCCGCAAAAAGGGAACATCCAAGAAGGGTAGGAGGAAGTGGAATAACTCCAAAAGATATCTGAAACTATCTCAAAACCGACGAGAATTAGAGCGTCGTAAAACTACTTATGCTAAGTCTCAAAACCGGAAGATTGTCAATGAGATTTTGCGGCATGGTAAGCATATTAAAACTGAGAATGTTTCAGTGAAAGGATGGCAGAAGCGATACGGTAAAGCTATTGCTGCTAAGTCACCAAGTTTTGTGCAATCTGAATTGAAACGCAAAGCCGAAAATGCTGGCGGTTCGTTCACCAAGTTTTCTACTCAAAAAACCGCCTTGTCTCAGATTCATTTGAGTGGGAATCGCATCAAGAAAACCCTATCTCAAAGAGTTCATCATGATGAGACAGGAATTGTGATGCACCGAGACTTATTCAGTGCATATTTGAGTAGATATGTTAATGACGATGTGCTTTCATTGCAGGATGCTGTCGAACAGTATCCAGGGGCGGAGCCGTTCCTTGAGGAGGCGTGGAAGCGATATCAGCAAACCGCGAAACGAGTAGGCGAGTCCGAAAGTGGGCAGTGTCATTCTCCCCTAGAGCGGTTTTCCCAAAAGCTAGGAACAGTTAACCAGATAGCTATCGACGGGCGAAAATTTAACTTTAATTCCTAGCCTGAATCCCCGTCTCTTCAGAACGGGGTGTGGCTCAAGACTCATGTATTGGGAGAGTGCGTCTAGTGGCAAGATATGAATGTCAAAAATACTTAGTAACCGACTGAAAACAGCTAGCAAGGGTAGAATCAGCCAAGCAATCAATGATATCCCAAATAAAATAACTCTTTCTAAAATCGTTACTTTAGTATTAGTAATATTATTACCCTGATTTCGTTCTTTTTGGGGCAGCCTCACTTTGTTGTGCAAGCGGTCGATAGGGTGTTCAAAATATCCACGAATTGTCCAAAGAGAAAGTCCCCAGTACCAGAAAGCCCATAGTGTCCCTAGAGTAGTTGGCTCTCCCAAATCCGCCCACCAAACCTCATGAAACTCCAGTTGGGTAATGTCACCTAGCTGATCTTTGACAGTAACAACTACTGGTGCTTTGGTATCAGCTGCCCATGTCTTCTGAGCGGCACCAAAGGCAGCATTAGCGCAGGTCCGTATCGTCATCTGAACATCGAGAGAACCCTGAGAATTGTCATTTTTAAGAGCCTGAGCAATATTTCTGACTATACAGATCAAATGTTCAAACTGTTTTTGTTTGCCTATCCCATGTACTACTAGAACACCTACTCGGGTAATTTTACCTTCCTGAAAATTCTGTTTAGAGCTATCCTGCGTCATTTGCTTACAACTTAAGTAATACATCTTATATGATGTCCGGCTTTTCACCCATAATTAAAACTCAGAGCGTCAGATTTTCCAGTGCGTCAGAGCGGAGCGTCGTAACTATGGGTAATCAAACGGACCTGATATTACTCTCTCCACTTTATTCTATTGCAATCCGCGTGTCACACCTAAAAATTGCGTCAGCTAGTAGCCCCGTCAATTTATTGCGGGGCTACTAGCTGACGCGCGCCAATTTATTCACTGTCACAATTATTAAGTTTTCTATCTAAAAACTTGCACCAAACATGGTTTTATAGTAGGTTGTTTTTTGTGTTGCATAATGCACTAAAAAATTAACGCCAAAAAACAAACTTCTTCTATAGCTGAAATTGCGGAGAAGGTGGCAAAATAATGTCGATTCATACCAGAAACGAATCGACTGCCGTAATCAGGATGGTCTTTTTACGGAATGTCAACAACATTCAGGGACGGAGCAGTTCCGGCGGGCGGTAAAAAGACAGAATCATCATCCTTTCGCAAGCAAGTAAGCGCGTCCTCAAGCAGGTGGCTGATTCCTCCTGGTGAGCGGTTGTACTCTCGTAAGATCGCACCCTACATTTAGATCCTTTGCGTAATTACTGAATTAGCAATTAGCAATTAGCAGCTTACTGATTCCGAATTCGTTCTTCGATGTCTTCCAAAGTTTGGATAACCAATCGTTTGGCCTGTAATTTCCACCCCCACTGTTGAATTTTTATGGCAAGAAATCCGCCGCCTAAAGTAGCGATAAAGTCTAGGGGTTGATTTAAGGAAATTCCAAACAATAAACCTAGTCCGGCAATGCCCCAAAAGGGAAGCGAAACAGTCTGACGCTGCTGTTCGACTAACTGACTTAACCAATCTTTTGGCATTTCTGCTAACAACGCTTCTTTGACCTTTTTTTGTTCGGCTGCGCTGACCGATAAACCAATTTTTTGTCTCAGTTTTTCAATTTTGCGGGCATCGGTGCTGTACTGGGTTAGTTCATCCTCTGCCATCAATATCAAACGTTCGTACTGCCCCACTAAATTACCCTCAAATAATCGAAGATTTGCCAGGGCGAAGCATTTGGGAGATAAATTATTGGTTTTCACCCAATGCTTCGCCCCTCTTAGAGGATGGTACTACTTTTTAGCTTCGCCACTGCCCGGTTGCTGGCGTTTGACGGGACGAGGGATGGGCTTTTCTGTCGTCGTCGGCGTCGTCGGCGGCGGCGATTTAGTGGTTGGACGAGGCGAGAAGCGTCCCTTTCCTTGTCCTTGTCCTTGTCCTTGTCCTGGTCCTTGTCCTTGTCCGGGTCCGGGTTTTCTGGGCCATCGACCGCCACCTGGTCCCGGTTTTTTTGGACGCGGCTTGGACGGTTTTTTGGGGCGTATTAGTCCGATGTCTTCAGCCTGCTGAATCACTAAAGCTTCCGCTTGTCGCTTCACCTGGAAGTCCCAGAAGTGACCCACAGCTTTCTTTTCCAGAACGCCTTTGAGTGTCAGCTTGAAATATTTGGCCTCTTCTTGATCGGATTTGGGTGTTTGCCTGATCTTGACAACAATCTGTTCGTTGTCCTGAGCTTGAAAAATCACCTCACCGCGGATGGAAAAATAACCATCTTCAATTTTGGCATCCTCAGAAACCTCAACGGTTGGTTCTGGGGTTGTTTCGTCAGCGGGCTGTGCAGTTTTGTTCAGGTTTTCTGGCTCCCAAACCCCAACAATTTGCATGTGCAAATTATTGTCTAGTTGTCGCGTCCGGGGATAGACCACCCACAGGTGTTCGGTTGCCAAATCCAAGTGATTCTTCACCAAACTCATAACGCGACCGAGTAACACGGCATCGATCGCTTGTCCATCGCTGACAATTAGGTTACCGCGCGTGAATTGTTCGTCACTGGGGGCGTATTGTCCCCGGACTAAACCAATGGCTCGATACTGCATTGGTTCCGAGGGAGCAGGAATCGGGCCATGCCGCTGTTTTTCTTCTAAGCTGGGCGATGTGGCTTCAGTTGCAGATGCGGGGGCAGGTTCGGGGGCAGGTTCGGGGGCAGGTTCGGGGGCAGGTTTGGGGGCAGGTTCGGGGGCAGGTTCGGGGGCGCTAGCTACGGGGGCTTTTGCATTTGGCGGATCCTTGGGCCGACGAACGACGGGTTCGGGGGTTTGAGCTTTGTTAGCTTCAGAAGACTGAGGGATTTTATTGGGAGGGGGACTCATAAACACTCCTTGCAGCGGAGACACATTTTTTTTTGCTTGTTGGAGAAACTGGCAGGTTTTAGGCGCGGCTTAAAAATGCCCGGTTGTCTCGCCGGGATATTTTTGCGATCGCCCATACCAGTCACCAAGCCTTGCCCTGTATCTACTACTCTATTCGCTTTGGAGTTGATAGGGGATTTGCTCAAACGGCGGCAGGTCGCTTCAGCAAAAAGCCCCTATTGCCAAAGGTTACTCCTGTTAGTGATAGCAGACTGATGGCTATATCAGCCAGCCTCTTGTCATTTATGCAGCTAGATCCGGCTCTTATCCGTAAAGTTTTGTCGGTTTTCACGTCTTGGGAGCGGTGCAAAGGTAGCCGATAATAGGATCGGCGTTCAATGTAATCCCGTGTCTGAAAAGCTGCGTCGCTGGTTAATTGCTGGGGTAATGGTTTTAGGCATCATCCCCTTTGTGTGGACTTCGATTGTGCCTCTGTTGGGCAGTGTCGAGACGGGGCAAACTTCTGCCCAGGAAACGGCAACACCGACACCAACCTCTACAACTCAACCCGTGCAAGTATCCCAGGAGGCTAGGCAAGAAGAACTCAAACAAAGGCTCTTAGGTCAAGTGCGGGGTTACGAAGCCATTTTGCAGACCGAACCAGAAAATCAGACGGCTTTGCTGGCACTGTTCGAGACGCGCAAAGAACTGGTGCAGTTAGGTGCGGCGGATATTAAGCAGACGATTGAACCTTTAGAAACACTGATCCGGCTCAATCCGAACGATATCGTGTTCCAGTTAGAGTTGGGCAGCATTTACGCCCAACAGCAGCGTCTCGATGATGCGATCGCTATCTACGATAAAGCGACCAAAATCGACCCCCAAGACTATCGACCCCTTTTAGCTAAAGGTATCGTGCTGCAATTGCAAGGCAAAAAGGAAGAAGCTAAGCCTTTATTTAACCGCGCCACCGAAATCGCCCCAGCAGCTTTCAAACAGCAAGTTCAGGCTCAAATCCAGCAAATCGAAATCCTCACCTCCGCACCGAAGGCTTCTCCCACCCCAGGACAACCCGTTGCACCCACTCCCGCTACTGTGCCCAAGAGCGACACCCAAACCCAACCCGTTGCACCCGCTGCTGCGCCCAAGAGCGACCCCCAAACCCAACCCGTTGCACCCGCTCCCGCAACAACTCCTGAAAATAACTTGACAAATCCGAATAATGGTGATATAATAAACCCGCCAGAAGCAACGCCGAGTCCATAAGAGCGTGCAGGTGGGCAGTTGTGCAGAGGGGCTCCAGGGGCTCCAGGAGCTCCAGGGGAATTTGAATGTACATTCTCCCCATCTCCCCATCTCCCCATCTCCCCTGCTCCCCATCTCACCTGCTCGGTTTTCGCCATTAGCATTCATAATGAATGTCGTGAGAGTTCAAAGTAGTCCTGTGTCCCGAAAACGCGATCGCAAAAGGTTTGGCGCAGCTAAGCAACACCGGAGAATTACTACAGGGTTGATCCTCGTCTGCATCGTCGTTGGTGGATTTTTCCTGGGGAGGTCAACCTTATCTCCCCTGTTTGGTAGTATCTTCAAGCAACAGCAACCCGCCGGACAGAATGCAGCAACGCCTGTGGTAGACTCAACCACCGCAGCTAAGCAAACCGAACTGGAAACCCAGGCTAAAGGTTTCCTTGCGGTTTTGCAACGCCAACCAGAAGATAGAACCGCACTGACAGAACTGGTCAATACTAGGGTAGAACTGGCTCGCATCGGTGCGGGTAGCCTTCGGGATACGATAGAACCGCTGGAAAAACTGGCGAAGCTCAATCCTGAGGACAATCGCTACTCGATTCTGTTAGCCCAAACTAAGCAGCATACTGGAGATTTGGAAGGAGCAGCAACGGTTTATCGTTCAATGTTAGAGGCTAAACCGGGCAATATGGAGGCGATGGAAGGACTCGTAACCTTGCTGATGGCACAAAAACGCCCGGAAGCTGCAATTGGTTTGTTGCAAGATACCCTGGATACTGCCCCCAAGCTGAATAAAATTCAGCCAAAGACGGTGGATGAAACTTCTGTAAAATTGCTGTTGGCTAGCGTTTACGCCGATCAGCAGCGCTATAAAGAAGCGATCGCTATCTACGACGATACAATCAAAACTAATAAAGATGATTTTCGCCCACTGTGGGGTAAGGCGGCTGTGCTGCAATTGCAGGACAAAACCGACGAAGCGAAGTCTTTGTTTAATGCTGCTACTGAGTTAGCGCCTGCTAAGTATAAAGATCAAATTAAGGCGAGAATTAAACAGCTAAAAGCGGAAACGCCCCCACCAGATAATTCTGCTAATGAATCTTCCCCAGATGATGGCGAGTCTGCTTCTCCGTGACATCCTCGAGGCGCTGACACCTGCGTGTACAGCGCTGGCTTCCTAACCTCGCGATTAGGCATTCCTAGTTACTTCCATTTCTGGTTTTTCGCCAGTTATCTAGAGCAGGCCCATGACGAAGCTGCCCGACAGATCGACTGCATAGGCGTTTTGCTTCCCCAGGGTCCAAAGGTACTAGCTGCCAATTTATATTGCCAGACAAGTAAACAAGTTAGTTTATCACCGGGCATAGTGATAATTTCCCATATTTTATAGCGGATTGCAAGCTCGTCTAGGGAAAGCGAAATCGCGCTCGTTTGTCAAGCGCGCAGCAAAAATGGCAGCGCGCTTGACAAACTCAGGTGTACCTCATACGGCTGCAATCCGCTGTAATAATTATTGACGCTAATTTCACCCATCTTAATAATTATTGACGCTCAGTTAACCGAATATCCATCCGGCTTGATAGCTTTTGCCATATCTGGAAAAATAGCGGGAAATGTTCCGGATGAAATTTGATTCGGATGAAAGTAGGGGTAGACATCTCGATTATCAAGTCCGATCCTGAATCATTTTGTTGTGATACCGAATCCAGTTTGACAACCCCCTTGCTCGTGCATAAGAAGTTTAAAGGCAGATGCAACGAATAAAAGAGGTATACAAGGTGGATTTGGTATAAAAGCAACACCAGAGGACTTGTATCAGGTGCAATTCTTATCTGGGATGCAGCTTCACTTGGAAATTGACTGTAAAACTGAGGGCTTAAGCAAAATTTGGCTGTTTCCACTACCTGTAGGGGTAGGGTGGGCATTGCTCACCCTAAATTACCTGTAAGGGTAAAGTGGGCATTGCTCACCCTACATATAGAGATTCTGCGGAAGTCCTGAAACTGACGAAATTTGTCGTGGAGTGATTGATCGCTATAAGGAAAGCCAAACCACAGGTTTTCAATCACTTTTAATCCTCAATTACTAATCCTCAAAAGGAGAAGCTATGGCTAATTCCCTGTTTGGTTTTTTGGGTCAAACCAATAATTACAGCAGCGTCAATGACCTAATAACAAAATGGCCTACGGCTGCCCAGAACCAAGGCATCAAACTGTTTGGGATAGCTTTTGATGGCGTGGAAACTGACTACCTTAACCCTACAGTCATCAGCAACCTCACCTTAGCAACGAACCAAAATCCTAAAAGCTGGTTGAGTTACGGCAGTAGCGCTGGTATTGGTGTCCCATCTTCTTATGAAGGTTGGTTCACCGCTCCAACTAAAGTGCGGGCGGAAATCAACCATAATCCCAATACCAATCAGTCCCAGGTGCTGAAGCTCAAATGGGCAGATAACCAAGACATCAGTAGCGCAACGATTGACCTAAGTGCATTGAGTCCCAAAACAAGTCCGGGACTGGGCGATCAAGGCAATGAAGTTGGTTTCCTACAAATCTTCAATAATGGGGTTTTGGTACCGACCAGCAATTTTACTATCACTCGCGTCAACGCTCCGATCGCTCCAAAACCCATCACCGTATCTTCAGATGGAGTGACTTTCATTGGCGATCGCACCGATGGCAGTTTCAAATTCAAGATAGAAGCAAACCCCCTCAGCGGCATTACTTTTGACGAACTGCGGTTCTCTGCCAAACCCTACGATAGCCCCACCGCTGCCTACCTCGCCGACCCCTTCAAAGAAGATGGTTCGGATTACCTGCTGCGGAACATTGAATATCAAGGGACTGAAGATCCGATTACCCTTCAGTTTAGTAACCCCACCTTCAGCGTTAACGAAAATGGTACGCCGATTGCCGCCGTGACAGTCACTCGCATTGGCAGCAGCGTCGGCACCGCCTCAGCTACCGTTAACCTCAGTAATGGAACTGCTATTGCCCCTGGTGACTACATCGGTACTCCCATCGGTGTCAATTTTGCCAATGGGGACACCGCAGCCAAGACCATCACCATTCCCATTATCGATGACACTTTGGTTGAGGGTAACGAAACTGTCAACTTAAGTTTGACCAACCCCACCGGCACCAGCCATGTCACCTTGGGAACGCAAAGCAGCGCCAGTTTGACCATTGTGGACAATGACACTCTCCCTGCTGGCACCCTGCAATTTAGTTCCCCCACCTTTAGCGTCAACGAAGATGGGACACCGATTGCAGCCGTAACGGTTACGCGCACGGGTGGCAGCGTTGGTGCTGTGTCAGCCACGGTGAACTTGAGCGATGGTACTGCTACAGCCCTCACTGACTATAACAATGCTCCCATCGCGGTCAATTTTGCCAATGGGGACACCGCAGCCAAAACTGTCACCATTCCCATCGTTAACGACTTCCTGATCGAGGGTAACGAAACTGTCAACTTAAGTTTGGGCAGTCCTACAGGCGGTGCAACGATTGGGACGCAGAATGCTGCCACTTTGACCATTGTGGACGATGATGTTGCTGGTTCAAAACCACTCGTTTCCGTTAATTCTCTTCTTGACCCAATCGCTGGGGAACCTTTTAATCCGGAAGGGGAGGGTCTATTTCAGTTCACTCGCACCGGGGGCGATCTCAGCCAGCCACTCACCATCCGTTACACCGTCACGGGTACAGCTACCCCTGACGTGGACTACGCAGCGTTGCTCGGTACGGTCACTATCGCTGCTGGTGAATTTGCTTCCGATCCTGTCGCAGTGAGTACCTTGCCCGATGTCCTGAATGAACCAACTGAATCAGTGATTGTGAAGGTGGCTGAAGATCCGGCTTACCAGGTGAACCGGGTGGGTTCAGCCGACACTGCCTCCGTGAGTATCTTGGACGACAATCCATTGACGGTGACTGGTCCTAGTCCCGTCCTCCTGTATAACTCCAGTGGAGTTTTCATCGATGGTTTCTCCAACATCACAGATGCTGTTGCAGCCGCTATCCCTAACAACATCATCGTTGCACAAGCAGGGACGTATAATGAACCGGGCCCTATTCTGATCAACCAGCCCTTAACCCTGCGCGGGCCGAATGCGGGTCTTAGCCCCAGTGGTACGCGACTTCCCGAAGCGGTTGTTCGGACTACTCTGGGTCAGCCAGTTTTCCGGATCAACAGTAGTGATGTCACAATTGAGGGATTGACGATTCAGATGAATCGCGGCAACGCTATCCAACAGTTAGGCGCAGGTACTGATGTCGTCATTCGTCAAAATACTTTTACCGGCACTGGACCTAATTCTGGCAGCGTCATCTCGTTGGTTCCTGGTATAGCTAGCGGATCGGCGCAGGTCATAGATAACTTAATCAACAGCGTGACTACGACTGCTGGCAGTAACACCAGCGGCATCCAGGCATCTCAGTTCGATACTGTCAGGATTACAGACAATCAGATCGCTAACTTAACCGGAGCAGGTGTTGTTGCTGATTCAATTACTAACGTTGCCAGTGTGATTAACAACAAAGTCACCAATGTCAGGCAAGATGGGATTCGCTTGCAGGGTGGCAATGGCGAGATTGACAACAACGATATCACCAACGCTAATACCAGCGGTGCCCTGACCAGGGGTGGTATCCGGCTACAGGATTCCAGCTTGTTTGGTGGTCCGGCGCTGGGAACAGTGGATGTGCTGAGCAATGTCATCACCAACTCTGTCAACGGGGTGGCGATCGCTAGCGGCATAGGTGTCCCTAACGTCAGGATTAATTACAATGACTTAGTTGGCAACTCCCGTGCTGGTTTGTTACACAATCGTACTGTGACAGTCGATGCCACTGAGAACTGGTGGGATTCAGCCACAGGGCCAGTTGTCGGCGGCACTGGCCCGAATCGCATTGCTGGGGTGGGTGCTAGCTTGGTCACCGCCAACCCATTTGCTACTTCGGTCTTATAACTAACTCAAGTTGCTAGTTATCAGTTGTGACATTGGTAATTGGTAATTGGTAATTGGTAATTGGATGCTTGACTCAGTTTACTCTTGACAATTACCCATTACCTATTAGCCCAAGTTGCTAGTGATAAAACCGATCCTGCCAAACCCCGGAGAAAAAAAGCGATCCCCCTCACATCCCCCTTTTTAAGGGAAGAGGGGGATGCTAAGGGGGGCCCAAGAGAGCTGAACCGAGATAGATCAATCCGCCTCGGCTTTATGGGATAGCGATGCAACCGGACATGATATAACTAGCAACTTGCGTTATTTACCAATTGCGGCGACGAGGGCGAAAATTAAAAACAGCAATCCTCCTAATGCCGTCATCGTTCTTTCTGAGATGCGTTGGGCAATTAGGCGTCCGCAGATGACTGCGATCGCAGCACAAATACCATGTCCTAAAATTGCCCCCGTGGTCACTCCAATCGGATTATTCCCAGCTGCGAGGGTGATGGTGGCAAATTGCGTCCGATCGCCCCATTCTGCCATAAAGGTCATGAGAAATGTTTGCACTAATACCGCCAGCGGGGTGATTTTCCGCCCCAGTTTCGCCTCAGCTTGATCAACTGTTGCTAGTGCTTCTTTTGCTTCATGACACCCGGAATCAGCAGGCATAAGGCTTGCGTCGTACAATAACTTCAAGCCAAAGCCAATAAACAAAGCTATTTCGGCGTAATTGATATAGTGCTGAGGTAGCAACGATGCGGCTTTTCCGACTAAAACAGATAGAATTGTCATCGCTGCCAATGCTGCGATCGCGCCTGTAAATACCAATCGCCGCGAGTGGCGCATCGATAAAACAACGGCAATAAAAAAGGTTTTATCGCCTAATTCCGAAACTGTAATCAGTAATAAACCGGCGGTAAAAGCTGTTAACACTTTCTCAAACTCCTCAGAATTTTCTCGTGAACTTCTTATCTGAGTGAAGCTTGATGAAAGCGGCAAAACTTCACCAAGATCACATCAGATTGATGTCAAACATCAATGTGAACTTAGTGAAGGTCTCGCTTCCAAGTGTTTAAGGTTTAAAACTTGTCACCTGAACCAGGCTCGTCGCCAGCATGTTGATTCAGATGGGCTAGTTAAATTTTTAAGTTAAATTTTTAACTAGCAGCTACTCCCCTTCTTGTATAGGTAATTATACATCTATCTTGTGCTGGATGACAAGACTTTAAGACCGTTTATTTTTATCATTATTTATTCATTTTTTGGGTTGGACTTATGAGGATGTAACGATAAACCTCCGGGGGTTGGAGAGCAACCGCGTTCCGGGGGATCAAACACAATAGGGGGATTTTAATCGCCGTCAACCAAACGAGCGCTGTAAGTTAAGTTGCGGGTGCTTGAGGAGCTTTGTACTCAATAATTTGATGCTGTTTAGTAATCAGGCTGACACGGAGGTACTGGACAACACCGAGTACCTGGGGAAATGCTGACATGGCACAAGATACACCCCAAGCAAAACCGTCAGCCCAAGAAAATCCTCGTTTTTTTGTCTTGTAAGCCACCTTGAGAGCCGTCAGGGGATAGCGAGCCAAGATAATTAACGACAGTCCACCAGTCGGAAGCATCAGGATCAATGCGACCAAGGGCATAATAAACCCCCAAAGCCAAGTTTGCCGAATATCCTTGACAAATTTGCGCTCAGGAGGCGCTCCGTGCAGGTGGGAAACCTGGGCAAATGCATAGCCGCAGCGTTTGGCTCGTTGCCACCACTGCCACAGTCGGTCCATGTCAACTTCGTGCAGAACGCTGTCTCGGTCAAGGCGTAGCAGTTTACCCCCAGCTTGACGCAAGCGCACGCCCAATTCGTCATCCTCGGCGGCGATGACGCTGGGGTTAAAGCCGCCGACTGCTGCCAGTGCGTCGGCGCGAATCATCACGTTACCGCCAAAGTTGGATATCTCTCCGACTGGCCCCATATGCCACTCAATGTTACAGATCCGAGTGTAGATATTGCGTTCCGGGTAACGCTCGCATGTCCACCCGCACACAGCGACCACGTCGGGGTTAGCCTCGAGTGTTTCGGCACCAGCTATAAGCCACCCCTCAATCACCTCGCAGTCTCCATCGATAAACTGAACGTACTCTGCTGTCGGATGCAACTGGCGCAGGCGCTCAAAGCCAGCATTGCGCGCTCTAGCAGCAGTGAAAGGGATCGACATGTCTAGCTCAACAACTTCTACACCGCACGACCGTGCAAAAGCGCAACTAGAATCAGTGGAACCGGAGTCTACGTATACGACTCTTCGCGATTCACCTACAACCGAGTTGAGGCTGCGGACTAAGCGCGAGCCTTCGTTTCGTCCGATAACGACGATGCCGATTTTGTTGGACAAGCCGATCATCTAAATGTGCCTCAGTTTGATTGTCCTTATGATAGAAGATTCAGAAAATAAGGGGAGGGGTTGATGCGATCGCGAACGCGAGTGCGTGCCTTTGGCATATCGCTAACCAATGATTGACCAAACCGAGGAATATACTACTGTACAGGAGGATAATTATATCATGTCCCACGAAATTGAGCCAAATACATCTTTAACGCTACTAATTGTGATCCTGAACTACCGAACGCCCAATCTAACTATCGACTGTTTGCGCTCTCTAGTAGATCAGGTTCAGTCGCTACCAGGTATCCGCGTTGTAGTTTCTGATAACGCTTCTGGGGACGGATCGGTCGAGCAAATTGACAGGGCGATTAAAACCGAAGGTTGGCATGAGTGGGTATCGCTGATGCCGTTGGAACGCAATGGTGGATTTGCTTTCGGCAATAATGCACCCGTCCGCAAGGCACTGGCGTCAACTAATCCCCCCCGTTATATTTTGTTACTCAACCCAGACACAATTGTTCATCCTGGGGCTATCGGTGCGCTGGTAGAATTTATGGACTCTCATCCCAGGGTGGGAATTGCCGGTAGTCGCTTGGAAAACCCAGATGGTACGCCGCAAAGGTCGGCTTTTCGCTTTCATACAGTGTTAAGCGAATTGGACGGTGGCTTGCGTTTGGGTATCGTCTCGCAACTGTTAGAAAAATGGGTGGTTGCGCCACCTGTTCCCGAAGCATCAACGCAGACTGATTGGGTATCTGGAGCTAGCATAATTGTCCGTCGGGAAGTGTTTGAGCAGGTGGGTTTGCTGGATGAAGAATATTTTATGTATTACGAGGAAACAGACTTTTGCTGGCGAGCTTTAACAGCGGGTTGGAGTTGCTGGTATGTGCCTCAAAGTCGCATTATCCATTTTGTTGGACAAAGTTCGGGGGTACACGCTCCGAATATTGCACCTAAGCGTTTGCCCCAATATTGGTTTGATTCCAGGCGCAGGTATTTTCTGAAAAACTATGGTTGGTTGAGTGCATTTTTTGCCGATACAGCCTGGATTTTGGGATATCTTTTATGGCTTTTGCGTCGGGTTGTTCAAGGTAAACCGGATAACGATCCGCCGTATTTATTACAAGATTTTCTGCGTAATAGTGTATTTCTAGGAAATGGATTAACCTCTAATTTCCTCAAGGGTTAGCACGGGAGCGCTCTAATTCCAAGATGGCTAGCGCTCCCTGGAGCGAAAAATGCGACATCAAAGCGGTTACCCTGGTCTTTAGACACAGGGTTTTCCCTTGCTTTTACGATCGGGCGGGCGGGACGCCCACCCCACAAGAACAAGAAAGCGCAGGTGCGTTTGATGTAGGGGCACGGCAGGCGAAATATTGTGGCAGATAGAGATAGCTTAAAGGTGCCGTGCCCCTACAAAATGGCGGAACTGTAGGGGCACGGCATTCAAAATATTGTGGCAGAAATAGATAGCTTAAAGATGCCGTGCCCCTACTACAAAATGGCGGAACTGTAGGGGCACGGCATTCAAAATATTGTGGCAGAAATAGATAGCTTAAAGATGCCGTGCCCCTACAAAATGGCGGAACTGTAGGGGCACGGCATTCAAAATATTGTGGCAGAAATAGATAGCTTAAAGATGCCGTGCCCCTACAAAATGGCGGAACTGTAGGGGCACGGCATTCAAAA
>NZ_BLAY01000086.1 GCF_020521235.1 Microseira wollei NIES-4236
CACCCTTAAGGGTGGGGCTACACAAACAAAGCCCGCCTGCGCGGTCTATAAAATTTTGCTTCCAACATCCTTTTTTTTATCCCCACCCTTAAGGGTGGGGCTACACAAACAAAGCCCGCCTGCGCGGGCTATAAAATTTTGCTTCCAACATCCTTTTTTTTATCCCCACCCTTAAGGGTGGGGCTACACAAACAAAGCCCGCCTGCGCGGGCTATAAAATAAGGGGGGCGTATTCTCGCGCGAAGTCGGGTTTCTGGTTATACAAACGTAAAATCTACCCTTCCTGGTCTTGCGGTTAGACTCATGTCTGTTACTCCCTTCACAATACCAATCAGATCGTTGCTATTGTTGAGGTAAATTAACGTGTCTGAACCACTAACAGCCAACCTGTAGCCGCTGGCGCTTCCTCGAAGTTGGATATAGTCATCTCGAAATGAGTAATCCGTAATGACTGCGTGACCTTCGCCTTGGTAGAATGCTCCCTGCCTTGTATTACCAAGAGCAAAAGTATCTACGCCAGAACCACCTGTTAAAGTGTCAAATTCAGTATTGCGATAACTGGCATAACCATCAAGGTAATCATTTCCAGCGCCACCCAATACGACATCGTTACCAGCTTCACCATACAAGGTGTCATTTCCTCCCAAACCTTCTAAAGTGTTGTTACCGGAATCCCCACTAATGCGATCGTTACCTTCAGTTCCCCTGATAGGAGGAGGAGGAAAACTAATGCCTGAACCATAAATAAATTTAGCTGTGTTAAACGCATTGCTGCCGGGAGTAATAGTGCGCGAGTTAAACGTTCCTCTGGCACTACCCCAATTCGCTTCTGAGATGGTAAATGAACCATCTGAATTGACTCGCTCAACAAATGCAACATGACCTACACTACCAGCTCCACCTTGATTCGGGTCCCAAACAACAATACTGTTAGCTCGAACTTCGCGGCCCCAATTGCTTGAGCCTACATTATCATCCCAGAAACCCGCATTACCCCGAATTGGCGCTCCGATTCCTTGGTTGTTCCGAAACAATCCCTTTTCCATCGCTCGACCATAAGCGAATTCAGTACACCACAAATAATTAGGATCGTTGTTGGCGGCGACAAACTTGTTACCTTGCGCTTGATAATGTATGGAATTGAGATTAATTCCGAAAACAGATGGACTTGTCATGGACTTTCCTTTTAACCGAGTTGGGCTGTATTTTTGTTGGGAATGCGAAGTTAAATTTATACACTTGGCACGCCCTAAATTGCATTAATTTGATGACTACTTCATGAGTTAATTCAACCCATGTTTGTCAGATTCAATAATCAGATGCAATTAAATATAAATTAGTTTATAAAAAAAAATTATCAATCGCGCTTTCACTGAATTTTTATTCAGATAAACTTTTTATAATCTTCATTCAAAGGGGCTGCTTTTTTAAGTTTTTGTAAAGTTATCAACTTAATAGGACAAAAGAGTGGGCTTTTACCCTCGCCGCTGTACTTAGGTACACTGTAACCGTAAAAACACTCACTGCTGTCCGTACCTGCGGAAACATACGGATAGTTCAGACAGCCGCAAGCAACTGTTAATTCACAATGGGAATTGCGTTGATCTGCCTGCATCTGCGGTTTATAGGGGATTTCAAGCGAGTGAGGTACATGGCTTGTAGGGACACGGCGTCCACAATACAATGCCCTTGCAGACAATATTGTAGATGCCGTGTCCCTACACCTAACGATTGGCAAATCAACCAGACAAGCTGTACCTCATACAGCTGCAAACCGCTATAAATCAAAGCGCGATCGCTCTCCCTCCTCTCCCTCCTCTTCCTCCTCTGCGGAATGTCGCGCCTGGAGCGGTTCAAATTAAAAAGCGATCGCTCCCGTCTTCTCCTTCTTCTTCGCGCCCTAAAACGAAGAAAGCGTTTCGCTTCGCTATCGCGTCTTCGCGGTTCAGATCGCTCATGCGATCGCTCTCCCCCCATTAACTCAGTTAAGATAGTTGGAACAGTAGCAGGCATAAAGCGATGTCTGAATTAAGCACGCCACAGGCAGAAAAAATAACACAGCATCCCCTAGAGACTGTGCTGAAAGACTTGGAATACCTTGTCAACAGTCTGGCGATGGAATTGGAGGTAGCACCAAGCGATCGCAAAGCGCACCAAGACTTATTGCGCCGCACCATCAGAGTAGCAGAAGCAGCACTCCAAATCCCCGATCAAACTTGGCCTGTCACAGTCTACCCTGACGATCCGACTGAAGCAATTACCATTGTTGAAGACGATGAAGAATTTGCCCCGGAGATTGAAGCTTTGAGGCAACAAGGCTGGAAAATAATGACAGTGACCCAGTTCAATCAAAATGTTGAGAAACTGGCGGCTCAAAAATCAGATTCCAATCCCAATTAATTTAACTTTGGAGGCGGATTGGCTACTAAATCTAAATATATTTTCCAGACTCACCCGCTGGTCATGAGTGAAGATTTACCAGCACTTCCAGAAGAACTTAGAACTGCTTTCAGCGAAGATTATCGTCCGATACTATGTGAAGATCCTTACGACTGTCGAGGGTATCCCAATCACAATCTCAAAGGACGTTTGAACGATTTCCCTACCCTAGACATAGACTTTGGGGGGATTTCCTATCGACTGGTGTATCGCGTTTACGAATCCCCAGCACCTAAACGGGTATACGTAGTCAGTTTTGCCGAACACGACCCAGCTTATGATAAGGCAAAAGAACGTACTGGTAGATCTAAATAGAAAGGCTGAATGTTTGTGTCAGATATGACAGTAGAAAACTGGATTGGCAATAAGGATGAAGGTAGCTTAATCGACAACCCAAATTGGCATCAAATAGAAACAGCGATTCGCGAATTAGATGGCAAAACTAAAACTTTAGTCACCTTGGGAACAGATGACGAAACATACATGTCAATTGGCGGCGGTCAATCGGGGAAATATGTTGTTACTGTAACCTTCGATAACATCAAATTCTATACTTTAGTCGATTTATCAAAATCTGATGAAATACAAGCACTGGTTGTAGGCGGACAAGAAAGCGAATATCCAGCCAAAATGTGTGTAGACTTGCTGCGATGCTTGCTAGCAGCTAGAACCTTTACAGAATCAGGAAAACTCGATACTTTACTAACTTGGCAAGAAGATACATCATTAATTGCAGCGTGATGCGATCGCTTTCCTTCGCGATCTTCCCGTCTAATTCGCTACCCTTGAATCGCTTCGCTAACGCGGTTCAAATTAAAAAGCGATCGCCCTACTGACCGAAACGTTGGTGACAGGCGATCGCAGTGAATTTCTCCTATTGTTGGCTGGCATTCAGTTTTTCTCGCAAAATGGCTTCTACTTCGCTTTCGGGATTAGCCAGTTTGAAAGGATAAGGTTGGCGTGTATTAGGATCGCAGCGACCAATCAGGACTTGCAATGCTGCCCGAAACGCCTCCTCATCATTCCTATGTGCTGAAAGGTATTGCTTCAATTCAGCATTCGTCATTTGCTCAAAGTCTTGTTTCATAAGACAAAGTTCCAATCTCCATTTTCATCAATTACAATTGCAATTCTATCAGCTACTCCTGCTTGGATATAGAGCGTTTTCAACTTTTGAGCATAACGAAATACGTTGATTGGTTGAGCCAAATTTGAAAGCAATTGACAGAGAAATATTGCCGTGTCAGATTGCTCTTGCTTTGGCAAATCAATACTCCCCGAAATCTTATTGACTCTAGCATAACAAACATCAACTTGCACCTAATATCGTGTCCGGTTGCATCGGTTGCGTTTGGAGAGCTGGGGGAGCAAAGGGGATGGGGGAGCTGGGGGAGAAAAAACGCTTTTTCGCACAATCAACTATACACAACTGATCTCTCGCGGACATGATATAAAATCTCCGGACGGGCGAGACGCCCATCCCACAAGAGATTAATGATTAATTTTTCTTGTGGGGTGGGTAGTATTGCCCGCCAAAGTCTATCGGTGCAAGATGTCAGTTTACCTACAAATTACCGTCCCGACTTCCGAGTCGATGAATCGGTAGATCCTAATTTCCGGTAGCGAACCAGAATAGTCATCACCCGCTCCGAATTGGGTACTGGTGTCAAGCGACTCCACTCATCCACTTCCGCAAATCCCATTGCGTAAAACTTGCGGATTTCTGCCATCACCCCCTCGCGGGAACTGATAATCATAAATTCCACCTTTTCCCGTTCCGGTTCTCCTGCGTCAGAATTAGGACGTGCAGATCCGGTAGAGTCCGACAAAAACTCTTCTGCCATGATATATTCTCCTGTTTTTTGGATTTGAAACCAAAAAATCTAGCCACCCCGCAGGCAGCGCAAAGCAGGGTGGCTACAGAGAAATGTTAAAATTCTCAATTAGCCTCCAGGCTGCGTTCACAGTTTGGCGGTCAAGCTGTCCTTTGCCGTTCCCGCGGCATTGGGCAGCGATACTAGATTTTTGGCGGACACGGGCTGCTGTCGTTAAACTAAAGCAACCTTAAACAGAGAGCATAGCGGGATTGGGGACAGCCGTCAATATCCCGGTGGGGTTGCTTTACCAAACTTTAGGGAACGAGTCGGCGCATCTGCTATTGTGAGGGAATGCGATCGCTCCAACTGCGAAAAGTTTGCCTTCTTAGTTAATTCACTATATTTGACCTTATAACTATTTGCGGTTACATCAATATTGAGCTATAACATGGGCAGCGAGACTTGAACTCTCTGCTCCAGTCCAACTTAGCACCTAGCTGATAAGAAGGAATTATGCCAGTTAAGCAACCTGCACAAGTAATTTTTGAAAAAAGTAAAATTACTTTATTTCGTCCTAATATTTTTTACTTATTGACATTTTTAACATTGCTAATAAGTTCATTTTTAATTAACAGATACTATATTTATTACGCTAACCAATCCCTACAAATACCCCTAGTAAACTTACTCAATGACTCTTCGCTTTATCCCAACGATCCATTTGTAGCTACCCTACCTAACTATTCTTCTCAATTGTGGCCTTTAGTGGCTCTGGCTAATCGGTATATACCGCTAGAGCCATTATTTTTATGCCTTTTTTTGCTAGAAAAAATCTTATTACTCTACGCTGCCGGAAATCTTGCCAAAACCTTTGTGCCGAATTCTTTGCTGGCTACTTTTGGGGCAATGGCTATGTTCGCAGTGGGGGTAAAACCAATTCTTGGAGAAGGCACAATAGTAACGAGTTATCTTGAGCAAACTGGCTTATCAATTCCGTTTTTCTTACTGGCAATTTCATCATTCTATAAGGCTCGCCCAATTGCATGGGCTATTTGGTTATCCATTGGTTTTAATTTGAATAGTATGTATGGAGTTTATGCAATAACCTATTGCGGGGCATTCTTTCTTGTGGATGTAAATTACCGGCAGGAATGGAAGAAGTGGCTCGCCGCCTTTGCGTTATTTTTACTATTAGCTTCTCCAGCTATACTGCATACTTTATCTGCCTTCAGCCGCAGTTCTACTAATAACGATTTGTGGCTGATTGCTTGTAAGTTGTTTTACCCCTTCCACTTTTATCCCCATGTCTGGAGTCCAAAAGGCATTGCTCTGTTTGCTGTTTTACTTTTTATAGTTGTTGCTCTAGTCTACAAAAATAAGCACAAGCTAGAGAAACTATTTAAATTTGTCACAATCGCCACTTTAGTTAGCGTAATTTGGTTGCTTTATGCAGTCTTAGCAGCTTATGTGGCAAAGTCGCCGTCTATGCTGGTGATGCATCCGGTAAGAGGTACTGATTTGTGGTATTGCATCGCGGGAACTGCCCTAGTTTCCATCTGTGGGATTGGAATTGAAGAAAATCGAAGTAGTCAACGGCGGTATATTTACGCAGTAGCTTTTGCTGCAAGCATTATAATTTTGCATCCTATGGTTGAATCCTATATTATTTATATTATTGGATTTTTCCTGATTGCTGTCCTCCTAAAACCAGTCAGGTACTTTATCCTTGGCATGGAAGATTATAAGTATTTTTATTTAGCTATAACACTTTTAATTCTGTTGATAGGGGTGACAAACTTTGGGAGGGAATTAGCGAAGACTGGCAATATAAAAGATGCACTTATTGGCAGACCATCATACGTTTACGAACAACTTGCCGATTGGGCAAGGTTGAAGACTTCTAAAGATGCCGTATTTCTTAATCCGCCCAATTGGGGTGATTGGACTTATTTTCGCGCTCTGGCGAAACGTTCAGTTTTCGTAAATTGGAATGATGCTGCCGCAATGCTTTGGGATAGACCATTTGTAGAAGTTTGGGCAGAACGTCTTAATGCACTTGGCCTCGACATTACCGAAGATGGACTGAATCATTTGAAGGCTAGAAGAAAACTGCGTGACCTCTATAACGAACTTGAAGATGAAGACGTAAAAAAATTGCAGCTTCGCTATTCAATAGACTATTGGGTGGTGCCGATAAAAAAATCATCTAAATTTGCGATTGCTTTCCAAAATCAGTCTGACAAAGTCCTTGATTTGAATCAATCAAATTGACCTTAATACCGACAGCGTGCAATAAAGTGCGCTCGCTAGGATCGCTCTAAAAGCCTCAACCCTCCGATTGCATTATTGCTGCCTCTAGCTGATAGCGAACGCGGTGCAAATCCAAACAGAGCAAGCCAGAAACAAATGTCGCATAAATAAGTGACACTCAATTGAGCTACCCCAAATGTGTTTAACACAAAAAAGCGACTGTCAGCTAATTGGATTAACAGTTATACATAGAGAAGAAATAGTTAGTCTTAAAAGTTAAAGAATATTATCTAGTTGGTGACAAATTTGAAACGGCGCTTAAGCTTTAGCTGTTTAAGACTGACTGCAAACAAAAACAACCAATTGACTTACAAAAGGAGATAAATCGTGACTATAGAATTAGAAATGAAAACCAACCTGATGCCGAACCAAGAAGTATCGGAAATGGCAATTGCAGCAGCATCTCCTGACAACCCAGGTCCGGAACAATTGTTCGCAGTTGTCAATGCCGATGGCACTCTCGCGCGCGGACTCTTTGCTGTCTCCTCAGCAAACTTAGGCACGGGTTTTTACGAAGTAATTTTTAGCCGTGACGTGACTCGCGGTGCGTACATTGCCACCATCGGTTCTTCCGCCACTTTTGATATCGAACAGACTGGTCAAATCACCGTAGTTGGGCGAGCTGGTAACCCCAACGGCGTATTTATTACGACTACCGACTCTGCTGGCAATTTCCAAAATCGCGGGTTCCACCTAGCGGTTCTCTGTCCGCAAGCTTTCGCGTCGTAGCTTGATATTTACTCCAGGTAAGGTTAGTCGAAATATAGGAAAAATAGGCATTTGCAAGTCCTAGAAACTGTGAAGTATTTTTTCCCATATTTCGTCGTCCTACAACTACTTTAACTGAGCGCTCGCACAGCGAAGTACGAGCGCTCTCCTTGCTTGGTGTCCTCTGGGTCTATGGCGGTTCAAATCCAAACAGGGATTGCCAAAAACAACCCGAATTTCAGCCTATTCAGTTAAGCTAGTAGGTGGGCAATCCTTACTCTAACGACTGCCATAGGTAATTATCATGTTTAAGCCAAATATTTTTGCCAAATTGCCTGAAACCGAAAGCCTAGCTTTTTATGGAGCCTTGTTTGCTATAGCGGCAGCAGATGGAGCGGTGGATATTGAAGAACTTAATCTAATTTTTAAGAATATAGACTTCGCTCAATTATCCGACTCTGTAAAAAATCAAATCCAAACTTATGTCACCACACCCCCAGCATTAGACGAGTGTTTGAAAAACCTCAGTGAATCCGAAGATATTCTGCGCTTAGGCGTGATGTTTTTTCTGATCAACATTGCTTGGGTAGGAAATGCTATCAAACCGGAAGAAAAACAGGCGCTTGAATTAGCGAAAAAAGAACTAAGGATTTCAGACGCTCAAGTAAAGGCGATAGAGGAGTTTATTCAAACTATTAGAGAACTTCGACAAGGCGAGGATAAAAAACCGGGGTTCAAATATGTAAAGGCTGCTGTCGATAAGCTCAAAGCGGCTGGTATTCCTCTGAATTTAATCGATCCAAAAGGAACAACAACTAATCTAGACGAGCCATTAACTTATTCGGAAGAAAGTTTCTGGGAAAAGCTGAAAAATTTTGCTTTAGTAGCGGGGAAGGAAGTCGTAGAAAAAGCTTTGTTACTTTACTATGCCCTTCAAAATCCCAAAGTACCTGTGTGGGCAAGAACGGTTATCTTGGGAGCATTAGCATATTTTGTATTTCCAGTTGATGCGGTTCCCGATATTTTTCCCGTTGTGGGATATACAGACGATTTGGGCGTATTGCTAGCCGCTATAGGGACTGTAGCAATGTATATTAACGATGAAGTGAAACAGCAAGCGAAACAGAAAATCCGAGATTGGTTCGGCGAAGAATAATATTATTATCCTAACGCAAATTGCTAGTTATAAACAAGGGCGTTGCTAATTGCTAATTGCAAGCTTGCTAATTGCTAATATAGGATTTTTACCAATCTCGCCATTAACCATTAGCCATTCGCTTCTATTTATGAGATAACTAGCAACTTGAGTTAGTTACCAAACCGACTATTTTTCAGAGAAACAAAGGTGATTTGCGTAAGTCCTGTAGGTGAAGGGGGTAGGAGCGAAGTCTTTCATCACCCGCCCAGGCGGGTTTTGTTTTTGTAGCCGCGATTTCAATCGCGAGGCTACAAGTTATATCCGTATAAATACGTAAGGAGAGAACAGGTTGGAAATTCTCCTAGCTGTTGCCTTAGCACTTCTTTTTATTTCCTTGATAAAACACCCTGATTTGTGAATTTTCGATGAAAATGCCGAAAAAATCTTGATAATTAACATCAGGGTTTTTACTATTGACATCAAGATGCTGGATGTGTGAAAGCTCATACTGAGCGCCGATTGCATAAGATACATTCGGCATCTACCTAAAGTGGGAAATTGATTGGGACAGAGAGCGAGCCAAAGTGAAGGAGTAAGTATGGCTAACAGCATCTACCAAAAATTAGCATTAGCGACTGCTGGAACAGTCTTGAGCTTAGCTGTGATGGAAACTGCCTCAGTTCAAGCTGCCACTATCACCTATGATTTCACTGTAAATATCACTGATGGCCCGTTACTTGGCAACCAATATAGTGGTTTTTTCAGCTACGATGACGCTTCTCCCTCTGGTGCAGGTGGTCTACTTCTTCCTTTTTTCGACGTAACAGAATTCAATTTTGACTTCCCGCAAAGAACTAATACCCCCTCTCAATTATTTATTGATGGTCGTGTGTTTCCCTCTAGTCTTCCTTTACAATTTAGAGGGGGTGAAGTCGTTACCGACCCGTCTGGGCGACTGGTTTTGATACCGCGAGGGGGTGAGCTTGTTCGTTTCGCATTTTCCACATTTAATCCTTTCCGGCCTCCTTTTCCCGGTTTCTTTACTTTGTTCGGCTCGTCAACTGGGTTATCTTTTACTTATCAACTGCCTTTTAACCCTGGTGAACCTTTCACAATAGGAAGTGGAAGTGGAACGGTTTCGCTGCGTACAACTCCGCCGACTGCCGTACCGGAACCCAGTACTATTTTTGGGCTAAGTATGCTGGGTTTTGGCTGGCTTTTGAGGAAAAAGAAAGCATCTTCCCATGCATAGATAAAGTTTTTATCCCAATTCGCCATCTGCAAAAACTCGCGCTCGCTTTGGCGCGAGTAGGTGCTGCGATCGCACTATAACCAAAGCATGAAATCCACAAATGACAGATATCAACCCAAAGTGAAGGAGTAAGTATGGCTAACAGCATCTACCAAAAATTAGCATTAGCGACTGCTGGAACAGTTTTAAGCTTAGCTGTGATGGAAACTGCCTCAGTTCAAGCTGCCACTATCACCTATGATTTCACTGTGAATCTTACAAACGGTGATTTTAAAGGCAATTCATATACAGGGTTTTTCAGCTACAATGATTCAGAACCTAGCGGGGTATCTGAACTTTTATATCCTTATTTCGCGCCGTCAGATTTCAGTTTTGAGTTTCTTGGTAAAACCTACACAGAAAGCGATTTGCGCTACTCTGTGCGGTCTATAATGGTTCCTCCTCTTTCTTACCTAACATTTACCAATCCCAGAGTAGTTACGGATAATCGCCCATATTTCGTCCCCGGAGGAGAACTCGATCAAGTGAAATTTCTGGTAACAGATTATAATTCTGCCGGAATTGGGTCATATATTATTAATTTATATGAAAATAAAAAGTTTTTCTTTTGGTTCTTCGATCAGTTTCCTCAAAATACTATTAGTCAAGGTGGAGGAACTTGGAAGTATAAATTGCGTGAACAACTCCCCTCAACTTCGGTACCGGAACCTGGTACAGTTTTTGGGCTAAGTATGTTGGGTTTTGGCTGGCTTTTGAGGAAAAAGAAAGCATCTTCCCATGCATAGATAAAGTTTTTATCCCAATTCGCCATCTTCAAAAACTCGCGATTATGTGGCGCGAATAAGGTGTGCGATCGCACTAGAACCAAAGCATGAAATCCACAAAGGACAGATATCAACCCAAATTGAAGGAGATAAGTATGGCTAACAGAATCTACCAAAAATTAGCATTAGCGACTGCTGGAACAGTTTTAAGCTTAGCCGTGATGGACACTCACCCGGCAAATGCGGCTATTATCACCTATGATTTTACTGTGAATATCACTAGCGGTTCGTTGTTGGGCAACCAGTATAGTGGTTTTTTCAGCTACGATGAATCAGCACCTAGCAGTTTCACTAGAGCCGGTTACATTCCTTATTTCCTGGTGTCAGACTTCAGTTTTGATTTTTTTGGTAAAACCTACAGAGAAAAAGATGTGGTATACAATAATTCGCGGGCACCACAAGAACCTCCTTTTTCTTACTTAAGATTTACCAATCCTAGACCTATTGTGAATAATGCCGCATATTTCCTCCCAGGAGGAGAACTCGATCAAGTGAAATTTTACTTGACAGACTATAGTAGTATCTTCGGGGGTGGGTCATATTTTATTAATTTCTATCCAAACTCTAATTTTTCATTTCTGTTCTTCGCTCGGGTTCCTACAAATATTATTAGTTCGGGTGCAGGAACTTGGAAATACACATTGCGTGAACAACCAACCTCAACTTCAGTACCAGAACCTGGTACAGTTTTTGGGCTAAGTATGCTGGGTTTCGGTTGGCTTTTGAGGAAAAAGAAAGCATCTTCCCATGCATAGATAAAGTTTTTATCCCAATTCGCCATCTTCAAAAACTCGCGCTCGCTTTGGCCAGAGTAGGGTGTGCGATCGCACTATAACCAAAGCATGAAATCCACAAATGACAGATATCAACCCAAAGTGAAGGAGTAAGTATGGCTAACAGCATTTACCAAAAATTAGCATTAGCGACTGCTGGAACAGTCTTGAGCTTAGCTGTGATGGAAACTGCCTCAGTTCAAGCTGCCACTATCACCTATGATTTCACTGTAAATATCACTGATGGCCCGTTACTTGGCAACCAATATAGTGGTTTTTTCAGCTACGATGACACTTCTCCCTCTGCCACAAGTCTTCCGGTTGATTACAGTTCTCCCTCTTTCAGAAGTCCTCTGGTTCCTGTTTTTGACGTAACAGAATTCAATTTTGACTTTGCGGGGAAAACTTATACCAAATCTAATTTACGATATGACGGATGCCGTGCTGGGATTCAGTTTTGCTATCCTCTAACATTTTCGGGCACTGAAGCCGTTTTAGATCCGTCTGGCTTCCCGCGTTATTTGATCCCGCGAGGGGGCGATCTTTCTCTTGTCTCGTTTTCAAATTTTAGTTCGTTTAACTTCAGTATTTTTTCGGTTTACTTCTACATACTAGGAGGAAAAAGTGCAGGAGATTTTAGATATGACCTCCCACTAGATTTAAGCGAACCTTTTAAGAATAGAAGCGGTAGTGGAACAGTGGGGTTTTCGTTGCGTACAACTCCCACCCCGCCTCCAACTTCTGTCCCAGAACCAGGTACGGTTTTTGGGTTAAGCGTTTTGGGTTTCGGTTGGCTTTTGAGGAAAAAGAAAGCATCTTCCCATGCATAGATAAAGTTTTTATCCCAATTCGCCATCTTCAAAAACTCGCGATTAAAAGGCGATCGCGGTGTGATGCGATCGCAATTCCCACCAACGACTGATTAAACTCGCTGCTGAAACTGACACAATCGCAACAGATGCGGTGCAGGAAGCGGGTAGGGAGATGATTAAATCCTGGATGGTAATTGGCGCGGTTACTTTTTTAGTGGCGCTGGGTAGTAACTTGGTGACGCCGGACGATCTAAAGTGGTTCAAACGCTTGCAGCGTCCCAAGTGGCTAACTTTTGAACCTGCCATCCCCATTATTTGGACGATTATTTTTATTTGCGGTGCTTGGTCTGCTTATATTGTCTGGGAAAAAGACCCAGGCAGCCCTAGAACTTGGCTGCTGATGGGCTTTTACCTTTTAGTCGAAATTGCGATCGTTGCATTCAATCCAGTGATGTTAAGGCTTCGCAGTCTTCAAGCAGGCACCATTGTCGGGGGAGTTGGTGCCATTTTGGGTGTCTTGCTGACCTTAACAGTTTGGCAAATTTCTGGGTGGGCGGCTTTGTTGCTAGTTCCCTATATAATATGGAGTCCCATAGGAACTTACACCACTTGGGAAATGAGTCGCCTTAACCCCGAATCAAAATAGCGCACTCTGAATCTTGATTCACTAGACCGCCGGCAAGTCCATCGCTATAACGCGAAGCGTTTAGCGGCGGGTACTTCACCTACTGCACTTGCTCAACGACGATAGAAGCTTCCGGTTCTACATTGTCGCGCAATGCTTGGTACAGCATTTGGGAATATTGTCTAGCAATAATTTCCAACGTGAAGTTTGATTTGAGGTAGCGCCGCCCCGCTTTGCCCATCTGATGCGCCAGTTCGGGATCTTTAGCCAAGTGGCGAATATACTCAGCTAGACCCTGGGCATCATGATTCTGGAAAGCCGCACCGCAATCGGCGTCGTCTATCAGCTGGCGTAAATAGGAATGTTCTTCACAGATCACCCCTACCGGACGCCCTGCTGCCAAGATACCGTAAAGCTTACTGGGAGCAACCAATCCTTCCATTCCCGGACTGATGCTGACTAAGGACAAGTCGCAAGCAGTCAGAGAGTAGGGAAGGTATTGTTTGTCTTGATAAGGCAAAAATAAACAATTGGTCAAGCCCAAGGTTTCGGCTTGTTCCAGGCAAATTTTACGCTTGGCACCGTCGCCGATGAAGACAAATTGGATCGGCTCATTTCGCAGCAAACTTGCCGTTTCCAGGATCGTCTCCATATCGTGACAGCGCCCCATGTTGCCGGAGTAGAGAACGGTAAATTTGTCAACTAAATTGTGCTTGTGGGCAAACCAATTAGCTTGCTTTGGCAGGGGAACGATCCAATCTGGATTGGCCCAACTGTGAATTACGGCAATTTTGTCAGCCACCTCTGGGCATTTTGCCAAAATCCGTTTTTCCATGCTGGGGCTGAGGACGATGATCCCAGAGGAATTTTTCCAGATTTCTTGGTTAACGAGGTGCCAAAAGCGAACCATCCAGTGCGTTTCGGGGATGACTTGCAGTTCGACGGCGACATCGGGATACAAGTCGTAGAGCAAACAAACGTAGGGCAGCTTAAAGATCAGGTGAGCTAAATAGCCCAGCAACGGTAAAAACGGCGGTGCGGTGGTGAGGAGCAAAACATCGCCCCGCCAGCAGCTTTTGAGTAAATGGAATGCCGAACGCAGGCAAAATAAAAGGCCGTTGATGGCTTTGCCGCGAATTCGTTTAGGCCAAAGTCTGGCGGCGCGCGATCGCCTAATCAGCAGTTTGTCTTTCCGTTCGATGGTTGGCGCTGATTTTTTTTGGAAGGCGTAACCAGGCTGTCCTGTAAAAATGTGGACGTAAGCGCCAGTATTCCTCAACTGCATCGCTAGCTCTTCGATTAGCTGTCCGGTAGCGGCGTAGTCGGGTGGATAAAACTGGGTAATAATCGACAGTCTAATCGAAGGCTGTAGTTTTTGAGCTTTATCATTGCCGATGCCACCTTGCTTATGAGTCGCGGACTGGTACAATTTATACCCCCCTCCTATAAAGTCCCAATTATCATGCCCTAAAGGTTTCTGCGAGGTCAAAAACAAAATCAACGATCAACGATTTTCAACCAACTCCGGTGCTGCCATCCTCCCCGGTTTAAAGATCTGGGGCTTCAAAGGCAGGGTTGGTGAGGAGCTTTCTGCTTCTGCCTGTGACCTGCAATGAAACTTTTATTTAGGTCACTACAAAGTCTTGCGTGAAGATTCCGGATTTTAACCCCCACAGACTGTATAGATCTAGATCGGCGTTTTTCTCGCGATTAACTCATTCCCAAACACCCCTCGTTGCTGCAAGATTGTTCAACGACTACCTGGGGAAGGAGAACGCCCTAAGCGAGCGCAAGCTGGTAACTGACGACGGATGCAAAGTTGCCCAAACAGCTCAAGGGCGATCGCACCATTCCCTGCCACGCTCAAATGGACTTCATCTCGAAAGTAGGATTCTACCTTTGTTGGGGGCAAGGTTGACCAGGCTTGATGAGAGTCAATGATAGGAACCTGCAAAGTCAACAACAAGCGCAGAAACTCGGATTTGTACTTGGGCTGGTTAGCCTTGGGGATCAAATCGTCCCGATTCGGCGTGAACAGGACAAAAACGGCTATATTCTGGCTGCGAACTAACTTTACTATTTCTTTGAGCAGCTGCATGTTTTGCTGATACTGTTGATCCGGATCTTGGGACGTAGGCGAAGCTGAAAAATCCGCTCCCGATGAGTTAAGCCCTAATTTACCAGCTAAGGCAGGCCAAAGATAGCGAGTCCAAGCATCTTGAATTGCCAGGAGGGGCGCTTGTGTGGGAAAAGCCGGGTGATTGCCAACGCTTTTGCTATTGCTGGTAGGTTGAGTCAGATCGTGGGTGCCGATTTGCACGATTACGGCATCGGCGTTAAACGTACCAAATTCCCGCAGATATCCTAATTGGTTGCCAATGCCCCAAGAACCAGCCGAGGCGTTGAGAATTTCGGCTTTTTGCCCGGATGCAGCTAATTTTGCGGCAAATAATTCGGTAATCGTTTGACTCTGATCGGTAGGATTGCCGCCGTTTAGCACGGAGTCTCCTACCATCAAAATTCTCAGTTTTCCCGACGGCTTTTGGGGTGTAATAGGTTCGGATCGTTGAGAATACTGGTTGTACTCAACTCTTTTGCCAAATCGAAATACTTTTTGATTCGGTTGAAATCGATACCCGGTTTGGGGATCGGCTTGGACTAAAACGGGCGTTCCCAAGCCAAAGGCGAATCTGAGGGTTAATTCGGTCGCGACTACAAGTGCGATCGCTCCCCCTGGTATCCAGTATTTTGCCGGTAATCTCATAAAGAACCTCCGGGAGCTTGGAAACCCAGTGGCTTCAGCCCTGGGAGCAAAAGCGACACGCGCGGGGCTAAAGCCGCCTACAGTCTTTGCAGACCATCGCTTGCACTTTTACCCTACTTTCGCTGATCTAATCAGATATAGCGAGAGTACTGTTATGTATCTGACTCAGAAAAACCAAATTCGCGGACTCAGCAAGCCTGAATTCACGGCTTTGAGAGAACTGTGCAGGCTGAGCAAAAACCTCTACAACGTAGGGCTTTACTCGGTTAGGCAGTTCTATTTTTCTGAACAGAAATATCTTCGATATGAATCGAACTATCACCACTGCAAGGGGAACGAGAACTATCAGCTTCTCAACACTGATATCGCTCAACAAACCTTGAAAGTGGTAGACCGCTCGTTTCGTTCGTTCTTCAAGTTGATTCAGGCAGCAAAAAACGGACTGTACCGCTTTGAGCAGATTCGATTGCCGAAATACTTGCCCAAAGACGGGTATTTCCCGTTGATCGTGCCGCGTATCAAAGTGAAGGACGGATTCTTTGAGGTGCCGATGTCGAACGCTTTCAAAAAGCAATTCGCAAGGGTTCGCATTCCGTTTCCAGAGCGGTTGCAAGGAAGGAAGCTCAAAGAAGTTCGGATTCTGCCTAAATACAATGCGAGATTTTTTGAAGTCGAATACATTGTGGAGCAGGAAGCAGAACCGCAACCTGTAGACCCCAATCAAGCACTTGCAATTGATTTGGGACTGAACAATCTGGCAACTTGTGTTAGTAATACTGGGGCATCCTTTATCGTGGATGGAAAACCGCTCAAAGCAATTAACCAGTGGTTCAACAAGGTCAACGCCAATTTGCAAAGCATCAAAGATTTGCAGGGGATTAAAGGAACAACCGAGCGACAAGCAAGGCTGACTCGCAAGCGCAATAATCAAGTCAGAGACTATCTGAACAAAGCGGCGCGATACATGATTGATTTCTGCATTACCAGTCAGATTGGAACCGTGATTGTCGGCTTCAATCCTGGCATGAAGCAAGACATCAATATTGGTAAGCGCAACAATCAAAACTTTGTGCAGATTCCCCATTCCCTGCTGAGATTGAAACTGCAATCGCTCTGTGAGCGCTATGGCTTGCAGTTTAAGGAGCAGGAAGAATCGTACACCGATCAGCAAGTGCGTTGGATGGTGATAGTTTGCCGACCTACAATGCCGATAATCCGACTGAATATCGATTCAGCGGTAAGCGAGTCAAGCGGGGACTGTACCGCACTGCTGGGGGCTGGCTTAAAAAATCTCTTAAGAATCCCCGCGTCAAGAGACCGGGGAGTGTCAACCGTTTTAAGTTTTAAGTTTTGAGTTAAACATTATAGTTATATGTTTATGCAGTGGTTCTGTCTGATTTACTATATAACTTGGAGATATACAGATGAAGGGAAGTGACCCCTTGCATCTGATACTTCTAGGCCATATTCGTTAGCTTCTGGCTCATAGTTAGGAAGAAGTTTTTGAAGTTCTTCTTTTTTTGCATAATGCAGCATACTCAGTGATGCTTTGATGCAGGAATTTTTATTATTGATTAAAAACGCATGTAATAAAACAGTTTCATTGGGAAAAAACAAAGCTTTGCTCAGTATATCTCTGCTATATTCATAGGGAAAGTAGATATCGTGAAAGTGAACAAAACTTCCTGGTTTTAATCTTGGCAATACTTCAAGAATCAACCGATTCACCTCACTTCCTGGTTTGACGGTATGAGTGGAATCGATGAACAGCATTCCTTCATCACCCAAGTTTGTTAAAATATCTAAAGAAATTTTTTGAGCTTTCTCAGGAATTAGCGTTATTTTACCCATTTTGTCAGATTTTTGCAAAAACTCAGTCGGGTAAGGCTCAATGCAAATTATTTCCGGTTTATAGTCTGATTCCTGACTGGCAAGCAGCATGACAGATGTGGAAACGCCACAACCCACTTGAATAATCCGTTTTGGACGCTTACTGTATATAAAGCAGAACAAGAAATCAGCTTCTACCAATCCAAAACCTGGTTCTCCATTTTCTGCACAAGCATGAGCGTATATATCTCCTTTCTTTAGTCTCTCTTGCAATTCTTCGCTACAGCACTCTTTGACAAAAGAAAGCTGACTTTGGAGATCGTTTCCATTCACCCCGAACATGCTGTGGGGTTGCTTCCAATAATCTTCTTTCCTAAGTTCTTGCAAATCTGGAACTTCTGAATAAAAATGAACCGGCAGAATAGAAATTCCAAATTTTTGCCCAAATTCAAGCAGATTTCTCAGATGGCGTTTACCCAAATTTTTAACATTTCGTTTCAGGCCATACATAAGATTTTACCCCAACATTTAAGTTCTACAAATCCAAATCACCGTGCTGTTCAGCAGGTTGCCAAACCAGGGAAAAGGGGAGAAAATTATTCGCTCAATTTTTACTTGATCCTGTAGCAATTTTTCCATTTTTCTATAATCAAATCCCTTGTGAGCTTTGTTGGGTTCGTTTAACGAGTGAGAAGAGGGAAAACTATTAGTATCCCAGAGAATTGCGGCAGAAAATAATTCGCTTGGACTATATCGTTCATATCCATATTCACCTTTAAGATTAGCTAAATAGCGTCCAACTTGCTTCACTAAAAGCGATGGCCCTAATTCAATTGGCACTGAAATAATCATTTTGGCATTAGGTTTACTGCACTCGAGCATTCGCTCGAGTGCTTTTTCTGTATTATCTACATGTTCTAGGGTTTCGGTGCAAAAAATTAAATCGCAACTGTGAGGGGTTATTTTTTCAGCAATGTCGCGGACATGGAAAAAATTAAAATTGGGTATATCGGCGAATATTTCCTGACTGGCAGATAGTACCGACTGGTCAACATCGACACCAAATCCAGAGGTGATGATGCCGCGTTCATAAGCGTTTTTAAGCAGCCAACCATCGCCACAGCCATAGTCGAGTGCCTGTGTATATTTTTCGCTACCAATCGCATCTAAAACTGCACTAAATCTAGAGCGATGAGCGAGACGAGTAAGTTGGTTGCCTTGCTGAAGAATGCGTTGAGAGTAGGACATTTGCTAATTAGATAATTGTTGCCATTTATGCCAATTCACTGGTCATTTTGCTTCTGATTTTCATCAAACAAAACAGCATGTTGGTCTTTTTTCTGCCTGAGATTACGAGCCATCGTGCGAACCATATTATCGACTGGGTAGAGTACTTGATTGAGGATTTCATTTTTTCTGGCGCGGAAACTTGTAACGTGGTAATAATCTGTTTTATCGGGTGATTCTTCGGTGAAATAATAGATATTAATAGACTTGCGCGTATCTCCGTCTGGGGTGTTGACGTGGCGATGACCGTGCCAAGACTGTTTATCGGTCGCAAAAATTACCATGCGATTAAAGGTAGGTAAAATCGCTACGGAATCTGACATATCTGCTGACCATAGTTCTAAGTGTCCTCCCTTTTCTTCTGTCCAATACTTGTTTAAATAAACCAGAAGATTCAGCCTGCGATAGTGTTTTGTCTTAGGGTGAGAGCTGTTATCGATATGAACGTTTAAGAAGCTGCCATTAGCCCCCTGAGCCAGTCCTGATGCATATAACTGTTTATCGGCAAGCAGGTTGGGAATGCCGCTTATTTTGGTCATAATTTCCAGGAAGCGGGGGGATTGTAGGTGTTTAAATATAATTTGGCTAAAAATGGGATCGAACTTATCAATAGCTGGGTCTTGAGCTTTATACTGTCTGAAATCTTTCAGCGTATCCATTTCTTGCATTTTGGGAAAAACGCTGAAAGCTTCGGCGGCTACTTCTGGTTCTAAAAATTCATCAACAATCAGGTGTCTAAACGGTTTAGCTTCGGCAAAGGTTTTGGCAAATTCATCGATGCGAGTTTCGAGCAAGTTGTAGTTAAGCATTTAATTCGCCTTGAAAAACTATCTCAAAAACCTGAGATTTTTTTGATAACGATCCGTAAATTTATCGGAAAACCGCTTGACAATTAACTGCCAATTCAAGGGATAGCAATTGTAGTGGATCGGATTCATGCTACTATGTTTCGGGAAACTGGGGAAGGGGTTGTTCCTGAACAATGGCAGTATAAACCGAGGCAAGTTGGGAGGCGATCGCTTCCCAACTATAGCAACGAGTTGCCAGTTGTTTGCCATTTTCGCCCATTTGATGGCGGAGATTGGGGTTTGGGAGTAATTTTGCCAGGGCGTGGGCAAGCGCTTCCACTTCTCCAGGAACCACAAGTCCTGCTTGTGCTGCCAAAATCTCTGATGAAATTTTAACATCTTCAGTGACGATTACGGGCAATCCGGCTGCCATTGCTTCAGCGATGGATATCCCGAAGCTTTCGATTACCGATGGCAACACAAAAATATCTGATCCTTGTAATAGTAAAGCTTTAGCTTCGCCGGTGACAAAACCGGGCATGGAAATCCGAGATTTTAAACCCAGTAATGATGCTAGATTATTCAGATCTTCGAGATAGCTAGTTTCACCCGTTCCTGCCAAAATTAGGTGAAAATTATAGTTTTGTGCCAATTGAGCGAGTGCTTTTAATAGTAATTCGGGACGTTTGACGGGGTGAATTCGAGCCAGGAATAGCACGATGGGTGTTGTGGCAGGTATTTGATAATTCTGCCTGAGTTGTTGTTTTGCTCCCGGTTGCTCTTGTATCTGTTCAACGCCTAATGGTAGGGTAATAATTGGGGCTTTGACGCCAAAGTTGCGGGCATCTTCTGCTTCGCCAGAAGAAGCGCAATGAATTGCCGCTGCTCGATTTAGATTATGTCGTTCAATTAAAAAGGAATAAAGTTGTTTTTTTCGCCGACTTTGAGCAAGCGCCCAAGGGGCAAGTTGTCCGGTGGTGCGGACGGTATAAGGAACATTTTGCCAGCGAGCGATCGCACCCGCACAAGTGGATGCATAGGAAAACAGATAGTGGTTGTCTAAAATGTCATAATTTCGGATATTTTGCCACAACCATTGCGTTAAAGTTGCTGAGAATATAAACGCTTTATCTGAATTAATTGACACGCCTTGATTCGGCGGTGAAAAGGGTTCAAAAAACCAAACTGGCACGCCTTCATATTCAATTTTCTGGTTTAAAGGTACATCTAACAACGTTGAACCTGCCTCATTTGTTGTGGCAATTTCAGCATCAACGCCACAGGCTATTAAATTTTTCACCAAACTCAATACTGCTTGACTCGGCCCGCCTCGCAAGGATGAAACGGAAAAAATAACGTGCAAAACTTTCACGATGTTTCTCCTGTTGTAGAGTATTTTATTAATTCAGCTAATGTTTGCTGAAATCGTTCAAATCCAAAAATTTCTATCACTCTTTTTCGTAATATTTCAGGTTGATACATTATCGGATGTGAATATTTGCCTTGTAAAATTTGAATTAGAGTTTGAGCAATTTCATCGACATTATCCGGGTCAACTAAAGCTCCTAATTCTCCATGACACAAAGCATCAAGGGCGCCATCTTTATTGCCTCCTAATGTTGGTTTGCCGCAAGCGAGGGCTTCTAAATATACGATACCAAATCCTTCGCCTTTACTGGGCATGGCAAAGACATCGCACAAATTATAGTGTTGACAAAGTTCTGCATCGGGAATAAAACCTGCCAGGGTGACGCAATCTTGTAAATTCAATTCGCCGATTAAATTTTCGACGCGGGAGCGGTCATCACCTTTTCCAGCAATAATATAGTGAACGTTAGGAATAGTTTGCCGAATTTGGGGAAGTGCTGCCAGAATTTTGTCATATCCTTTGTACTGTTCGAGTTTTGATAATCGTCCCAAGGTTAAAATAACGGGTTGTTCGGGTGTCAGGTTATATCGTTTGAGTAATTCAACAGGTTTGGGAGCGATTTTAAATAGATTGGCGTCGAATGTGTTGGGTAAAATTGAGATTTTTTTGGGGTCGAGATTTTGTTCTTTGAGCAAGCGATCGCGCGTATAACCACTGACTGATAAAATGCGATCGGCATGATGCAAAGCTCTCTGTAAACTAGGACTTTTGATATTCCAAGCATCGACGCCGTGAGCTACCGTCCAATAAGGAATTCCCGTCAAGCATTTCAACCAGTAAGCTACTGGGGTAAAATTGAGATGAATTGTTAAAACTAAGCGCGGACGTTGCCAAATTCCAAATAGCAAAAGTTGAAGCGCAAAAACAGCCGTCCGTAAAGCTAAAGGCCAATTTCCCACAAAATTGAATCGCGTATTTCTAACGTTAAAAGCTGCTGGAGGTTTGCTGGTATCGTGTTTGGAAAAAATTTCATAATTGCTCTTGCTATAGAGGTTCTGCATAGCTTGAATCAGAAACTCTGAATAAACTTGAATTCCTCCTTTGATATTTTTGTATGGGTTTAAATTTGGTAGCCAAATATGTATCAATGAACGGCTTATTCCCATTAATTTTCTCCGCCTTCTATGTTGGCATAAGCATCATTTTTTTCGATAGTATAATAGGTTTGATATAAGGGTAGCTCTAATCTGAGTGCAAATAAGAGCGCCAATACCATTGGCAAAATGGCATAAGATTCCTGCAAAACTGCCACTGAAGAAATAATTGCGATAAAAACCAGCAATCCGCTCCTTTGAGCGATTAAGTTATTTTTTATAGCTGGCTTATAAGGAAGAGTAATGTATTCAGGAGTTTTCCAAAGGTAGTAGATTGTAATAAAAATAGCAAAAATTCCTAAAAAGCCAAACTGAGCTAGCAAAGAAGCCCAAGTAGAGTCAGCTAAAAATAAACTGCCGCTATCTGCTTTCAGTATTCCATTTTTATGTAAAGTGAACAGAATTTCTGACCCAAACCCTAAATGTTTACCAAACAATAGAGAAAAAGTATCGGAGCGATCTATGTAGTTGAAAATAATTTCTAATCTTCCACTAGACGCAGACGTGCCAGCGGCACGGGTATTTAAACTATTGACTTGAAGAATTAAAAGGATTAAAATAGCAGGCAGCGATATCGCTCCCAATGCTGTCATTAACGAGCGTTCTTTGTTGCTTTTAAACCCTCGCTTGATTTGATTAAATAAACTGAAGCAAGTCAGTAAAACTACAATTAAGGTGGCGCTGCGCGAGCCTGAGAAAAAAACTCCTATTACACAGAATAACAAAAGAATATACCGCCATCTGTGTCGAGGTAAAATTTCAAGATTTAAGTAAAAAACTAAGGCTAAAAATAACCCCATTGTATTGGGACCGATAAAAGTTCCCACAGAGCGGACTGTGCCATTGTCTATCCAGGATACTCCATTGTATAAAACCGCAAATAATCGCTGACGAATTGCATAGAAAACTTGAATAACTGCTAAAACATTTACCCATTCAAAAACCCAGCGCAGAGAACATCGATTCAGGTGACGGTGACAAAAGAAAAACAGGGCAAAGACAACAAATATCGGTCTAAGGCAGGATATGATTGCTACCAAGCTCAGCTCGCTAGTGATGCTTCTAGCAATAGCAATTCCCAAAACGCAAAGACACAGTGCGTAACTGGCTTTTAAACCTCTATTACTAGAAAAACTTTTGCCAGTATTGGTTGGTGGTAATAAAGCACTAAACAACAGCAGTAACAAGGTAAAGCCATCTTTCAAAACTTTTTGCCAAGTCGGTACTAGCAAAATGTAACTTACTCTTGTGTAATATTCCGGATGCCAGTTGCCTTTTAGGGCATACTCTGATACATACCAGTACGTCAGTACGGCGGATGCGATCGCTAAAAACAGGAGCGAATGGAGAAAAATTGAGATTGTGCGAGCAGTTTTGCCTGACATTTTCCTCACGGTTGCAAATAAGGAAGCAAAGTTTTAGTGACGACGCTCCAACTGAGATTTGAGTCGTAGTAGTTTTGAGTTACTTTAGTTAAATTATCAAGGTCGGGGAGTTGAGTCAAACTATTTAGCACTTGTTTCTCGAAAGCGGGGTAAGAATTTTCTGGGGCTAAAAATACGCTGGGGAGTTGCCGTAAGAAAGAGTCTGTAAGCATTCCATCCGTTCCAATTACGGGTATGCCATGTTCTAAAGCGGACATGAGCGATGTGCGTTTAGCACTGATGCCGAAGCGGTGAGGCATTAACATTAAATTGGAAATTTGTAAGTAATGGGACAATTCAATCGGAGCGAGATAACCAGGACGGATGGCAGGATTTTTTAGGGTTCTGAGTGACTGGGCGTTTCCTAATAATAACCAAATAATAGAGTAGTTGGAATTGAGGTAAAGATCCAATGCCGAAATCCAGTTTGGCAGAATTGACTCACCACAACCAAACAGTGTTATTACCAGTTGTTCGGGGGCAATTCCTAATTTTTGACGTACCGATTGTTTTTGCGAGGAAGAAAGGGGTTGGAATGGAATGTTACTGGGAATTGGTAGATAGTGAATTTTTGATTTTGAGTTACTGAATCTTTTCAAGCGATGCAGGTAAAGTTCGGAAGCACAGAAGACGTGATGACTGGAATGGAGGAGCGAGCGCAATACATACTGTTGTAATAACCCCACCATCCACGTCCCCGGATACTTAAGAAACCAAAAGTAGGTTTCGTGAACAATTAATAAGGTTTCAAAGCTTTTGTGACACTGTTGCCAAAAATCCAATAATGCCAAGTTGTAGCCTTTGTCAGAATAAAGCCACGGAGTGTACTGTAAAATTACCGTTTCAACATTTTCTGATTTCAGCCACTCTAGAAGTTGCTGCAAACCTAATTTATACCAACTTTCTACTGTAGAGAAAACTTTGACAGGATTGTCTGATTCCTGACAACCTTGTTCCACAACTATATCAATCGTCACACCCAACTGATTTTGACAGTATGCGGCTAAATTTACCGAGTAATCCCCAACCCCACAAGTATGAGGATGGACTCTCCCCGTAATAGTGATAATTTTTCCGAGTTTCATCCTCAATTTACTGCTTTTTTTGTTGAAATTCATTTAACCATTTCAAATAATTATTTTCCAACACTTCTACAGCTAAATCCCACCTGAGATTTTGTACTCGTTGGTAACCTGCTTTGGCAATCCTTAAGCAGAGTGTTTGATCTTGCAATAAATCCTTAACGCCTTGATAGAGATTTGGAGACGTCAGCTTTTCCATGACAATCGCTTCTTGGCGGTGTTTAAGACTTGCACCAAATCCTATTTTACTAACAACAACTGCACAACCACAAGCCATTGCCTCAGCTGTTACAATTCCAAAACTTTCGTAAAATGATGGCAGAATAAATATAGATATTGACTGGTATATACTTCGCAATTCTTGCTTATTTTCTACTAAAGGAATCACTTCTATTTGCGAACATACCTCTCTGGGAAAATGCTCCTCTTTTTTGAAATTATATCCGACTCCAATCAGTTTAAATTTACAGTTGGGAAACTCAACTAGCACCTGAGAAATATCCGATTTAATTAAATTAATGCCTTTTCGTTCTATCCAAGTACCACAATAACCAATTACGGGTTGCCTCTCAAATTCAACATTTAAATTCAAGTAGTCTTCTCTCAGTCCATTTTCTACAAAAATGGCATGATATCTGTCCATGTACTCCAAGGTTAAAGCATACTTAAGTTCGTCTTCACTCAGGGTCACAAGTGCATCGACTTGAGTAAAAGCACTTTTAAACAAAGCTGTTTGATCGAACTGATACCACTTTGTAAAAGGGCTGGTCATAGCACCTGTTTTAGATGCTGCAACTAAGGTTTTGTATAAGCGCGTCTCTAGACCATTGGAATGGCTAACCATTAAAAAATTTCGCTGGTAAATTTTGCTTAAAACTAAAGCAGTTAACCAAGACTCACCGCCATAAAATTCAACTATATCATACTTTTTTTTGGTTAATTGACCTAGGGTCAAAAACAAGATTCCCACAGCTTGACGATAACTGGTTGCTCGTCCTTTTAAAAATTCAAAAGGTTCATAAGATTCTGGCCCAAATAAGTCTACTTCATGCCCCCTATCACGCAAACCCCGACAGAAGTTAAGGATAATATAGCCTGAACCTTGATATTCTATTAGGGGACAATTGCTAATGGATAATATTTTCATTTTTCCTCTCAAATTCTCTGCGTTAGGCTAAATATTTAGTTACCTAAAAATTTTACTCTGGAATTAATATTAACTCAAGTTGCTAGTTAAAAGAACTCAGGTTCGCAGTGTTCTGTAATCAAAATTTGTCTATGCCAAGGGTCTCCCAGGTCTGCAAAGAGTCTGGCTGTACCATTGAATTGAATTAATTGGATACGTGAGTTTGGTGAAATAAGCAAGAGCAACTGGATTAGCTTATGACGTCTGAAATAGGACGGGAGTGAGGCAACGATTGACTGAATATTCATGTTATCTAAAGTAAGAATGCAAAAACATATATACTAGCGATTTAAACTGGCTTGCTTCCTTTGCCAATATTCTAAATAAGTTTGGCTGGTATGTTTCGCAATTTCCTGCCAACAAAATTTCTGCGATCGCTCTTTTGCCCATACTCGTGCTTGAGCCAGTTTGCTTTTATCTTTTAGCAGGTCAATTACTTTTGCACTCATACTTTCAGTGTCGCCTGGAGCAACTAAATATTCTGATGGTAACATCATCGGTGGTCCCGGTGCATTATAAGCAATTACAGGAATAGAAGCTGCAAGCATTTCTAAAACTCCAAAGCCAAAGGATTCTAAATAAGAGGGAAAAATTCCAACCGAGCAAGACTTTAAAAGTTCTGGTAACTCTTGGGCGTTAAATCTAGGAATTACTTCAATTCGCTCTTTTAACTCATGGGGAAAGAAAGATAAAACTTTTTCTTTAGTTTGGAATAAACCAGCCGTGCCTAATAAACGAAAAGTTACATTCGGAATGCGATCGCAAATATTTTCTACAATACTTGGAAAGTCACTGGCTCCTTTACGGTAATCAAACGTGCCGACAAAAACTACTTTTGGTTCCCCTGGAACTTCGAGGGAAATACCATCAAATATTGGTCGGCGACTGCGACTAATTCCGTAAGGAATTACAATAATTTTTTCGGCTGGAATTCCGCACCTAACCAACTCATCTTTATCGTCATAATTCGCCACATTCACTAAGTCAGATTCAATCACCGTTTTGTGAGCAAGCTGTGCTATTTTCTGCTTGTCTATAGCATCGCGTTTACCTTTGATTAAACCGCGAATTTTAGATTTCCAGGTTTTTGGCTGTGGAATATTTATTTTTTCCAAATGGTGGACAAGCAGTGCAGCTCTAGCGACGAAAAGGGTGCGTGGGTGAAATTCGCTTCTAGAGTAAGGAAGATAACTCTGGTCATAGTCTATGACATCATATTCAGCAGCATGTTCGCGCAAATATTGTCGTAATGCTTCAGAAAAAATAAGTTGCCAACTTAGTTGATGATTTTTCAGATGCTTTGGTATGGTTGCAAGTTGCTGTAGAGAAATTGTTTTACATTCCCAGCCGAGTTGCTCCATTTCTTCAGCGAGTTCAATCCAAATTTTCGGAGCGCCAAGTTCTTTAATTAGAGGGGCAGGACTACAGAAAAGGATTTTCATTACCTGAGGTTTAAATCATTTAACAATTAATAGGCATCGCGCCAGAAAAGATGTTTTCCTCCAGCGTAGTGACGAGCCAATGATTCAGTTTGTCTTCTGAGTTTGAAGTTATCTATCATTGTAGTCGCAAGGGTGTCTGAATCAAACCATTGACCGTTCGCTTGCCAAAAAGCATGAGCAATAATGGTTTGCTCCAGGTGGGTTGTTGCTTGTTTCGCATAAGGAAGCAAATTCATCAACTTTTCGGCTGGGATAGTTTGGGGTAAAATACCCTGAGAATAATATACCAAGCCGCAGTTTAAAGGAGCGCCTGCTAAGATGCTGCGATCGCCTAAAAATTCTATCACCTCCAGGTCATAGGATTGCTGATAATCTTGACCCGCTAAGATAGTCGGATTTTTCTGGCGCAAAGATTGTAAAATAGAGGGAAAATCACCAAACCATAAAACATCTGCATCAAAAAGTAGAATATCTGAATCCGCATTTGCTGCTAAAGTAATCGCAAACTTTTTGGCATATCCCCCCCACTTTCCAGAGTTCAACCAAGTTTTGATAAAAGTTTGATACCTTGAATCTAACTTGGACAATAAACTTTCCCAGTGCCAAAACTCTACATCGGGTGGTGAAGCACCTGAAAGCCAAGAATATAGCTTAGCATAAGCAGCATCAGAATCTCCAACCAGCCAAAAGTTAGGTCTTTTATCCACTTGTCGCATCAAAGAGTTGAGGCTATATGCCAGTAACGGCACATCAGCTTCATGCACAATTGAAACAAACCTTGGCAAACAGGGGTCTAGAGGTTTCCACTTTATATTAGGACGTTGAAGGCATTTAATTTGGCGCAGTAAGTTATAATAACTATACCAAAATCTGTATTTGACACTTTGTTTTATTTTATTTTTTAAACCCAACATACACGATATATCCATTTTTTTTCCATTTAAAAATCATTAATTCGTTTAAACAATGATAAAAATCGCTTTCTATTTTTACCAAACGATGTTGAAAAACTCAATCTGCCGTACTTATTCTGGAAAACCGGGTTTCTTTGGGCATATGGGATGGCAAATAGACTTGCTTGTACGGTAAGCATTTGGTTCAATTGAGCGGGGAAAGCTGAGTCATCATGTATAAGAGGGCCAAAATACATAAAAACAACTCCATTTGATTTCACCTTAACAAAGGGAGCATTAAAAACCAATCTTGATGTGTAACCTCTTTGCTGAAGCGGGATTCATACATGAAATTTAAAACAGCCTGCTTTGTCAGCCAACTAGGAATAGTAAAAGTTTTGAAAGGAAAATCATTTAAGGTGCGCGGACGGGTGGTATACTTCTCTATTTTGTGAGTATTTTTAAATCTCTCATAAATTATTTTAGAGCAGTCCGGAACAAACATATCATGAATCTCTACAAGAACAGCAGTCCGAGCCAATCCGCTCACCTTCGATTTATTTAAAAGCTCAACTTCCGCGCCTTCAACATCCATAATCAACAAGCTTTTCTTAGTTTCTTTTTCTAACAATTTGTTTAAATCACTTGGGCGACACAACCCAAGAATTTCAATCCTTCCACCCACCAAATTTTCTGAAGCTAATTTTGAAATTGTGGGATGCAAAGTGTCAGTTTGAGCCTCAAAGGCGTAAATCGATGCTTTTGGATACAGTAGGGACATACCTACTGCATAATAACCTTCGGCTGCACCCACGTTAATAATTTGATCGAACTCAAAGCTTTGCAAGAGATTAATAGCTGGATGAATTTCCATTTCGTAGGTTCCGAGCAACCATAATGGATGTGTATTGTCCATTTTATTGTACTTCATCCCTTTAAATGGCCCAGACATGACCTCGCAGTTGGATTTTTGTCTAATAACCTGTGAGACATACATACCTAATGGATCTTTTAGAGGACGCACTGCATCTCTTATCGCTGAGGGGACTAGCTGTTTATAAATGGTTCTTAAGGTTGTAGCAGTCATCTTCTTACCAATAATCAACTAAAGTTGTTAAATATTTGGCTAGCCTGACACCGGCTAAATCAAGCTGTAACTTTTATTTAATCGCGAATTTCTTAGTTCATATCATTCTTATTTTTGGATAACTTTGGCGAATATATATAGCTTTATCCAAGACATCAGAAAACTCTTTGGCGCGAGTTACATAGCTCAGTTCATCATATAAATGAGTACGGTCGAAGGTTAGCTGTTTTCCTGAAAACTTTGCAGCAGCAATTTTACTAATAACTTTTATCATGGTAGATACGTCTGTTGGTTCCACCAGCCAAACTCCTGGCTTACCTTCGAGATAATCCCAGTTTTCTCCTTTTGGAACCGCTGCTAGAATCGGGCGGTCAGTCATTAAATATTCATAGGTTTTGCCTGATATGCGACCCCCAGGACAAGACCCAGGCGGACGTGCCGGTAGCGTCAGAAACAACAGGTCACATTGGCAAGCTAATTCAATAGACTTTTCATTGGAGACTGGACTAGAAACAGAAACAATATTTGTAAGATTCTGGTTTTGTAAAGCTCGGTCAACAACGTATTTAGCAAACAAATTTCCATAAATTTTAATTTTAATTTTTCCCTCCCACTCTGGATAATTGATTAACACTTGTTGCACAGCTTGACCCACAAACATCGGACTGGCGCTTCGCTGGTCAAGTTTAGCAATCTGATAATGCCCTAATTTCAGCCAAGCTTGATAAATTTTTTTAATACATGTTTTTTCTCCAGGCTTATAATAAAATTCAAACCAGCCAGCCATTGCTCCCGTGTAGGTAATGTGAAACTCATTATCGGTTCTTGCTGGATATTGAGAAAATTCTTCTGGATCGGCTCCATATCGCACCAGGTGAAACTTTGAACGATCCTGTTGAGGTTGTCGCGATCGCACCCTCTCTAAGTTTAGTTGTGAAACGTAGATAACTGCATCAGCCTGATGGACGTAAAAATTTTCCATCCATAACGTCAGGCGATAATGGAACCAACTGTAAAAACTGCTATGCATATCATCACAAGTGGGCGAGTCATCAAAGTTTAATACCAAAGGTAACCCGGTTAACCACTTCGTTATAACGCCTATTATTCCAATAGAATAAGGCATCATGAATGCAACAATAACATCAGGTCTTTCTTGCTTGATTAATTTTCTAGCTTTGTTTAATGCTGGAGCCAACCAAAAAAAAGCTGGTTCCCCCCAAAAAGGAATGACCCATTCTAATAACTTTTCCAACTTAATTTTTATTAGCAGATCTATCAAATATTTAGGATACCAATTTTTGACTGAATGAACCGCAATTTCTTCTCCTAAATATCCATCTTCCACTGGTGTTATAACTTCAATCTGCCAGTCTTTCTGTAAATACTTCATAATTCTGGCTATCCGATTACTCGTCGTCCTTGGCTCTGGTGGGAAATTATAGCAAATAGACAGCAACTTTTTCATAAATCATGTGACTAGCTAAACATTAATCAGCCGTAATACTTTTTTTTACTATTACGATCTTTGCTTTGAACCATTGATAAATTCTGATTGCATATTCTGGATATCTATTTACTCTTCTCAAAGCATAATATATCCGAGACAAGTACATAAAATCAGCTGTTTTTTGGCTTGTGTTAGGGTTATAGTCGGGATAGAATGCCTGTGATTTAACTGCTTCCTCTGCTCTAAGTTTAATATCCAGCGCCTCTGCTTTTACTGCTTCCTCCTCAGCTTTCATACGAGCAATAGCCTCAGCAGTGGGTTCATAGTTCACCAGTTCGTGTATAGCCGTGACGATCTGATTAGCAATAGATATCCAGTTTAATTCGGACTGGTTCTGAAGGCCATGTACTCGATCGCAACCAGATAACCAAATGCAATATGGCTTTACAATACCCAGATCTTCTATATTTTCAGCACCATCTTGACATATCAGGCAAATATAAGCCATTTTCCTAGCACGCTGCCTGGATATTAAGACCAAATCCTGATTTGGCAAAGTAGTTGACGAAAATGGCTCCCCTAACAAAAACAAGGACTTTACTTGAGTGCCTGCACTGGTGTTGTAAGTACTGATAAACAAGTCAATGTCAAGCTCTTGGCACAGAGCCGATAAGCGACAAGTCTCAATAGCAAAATTTGAGAAGTCAACCCCAGGGGCAAACAGATTTTTTATCCAGTCAAGTTCTGGGAAAGCCGGGGTTGAACTTCGATTGAGGAAATATATTGTATGCCCCTGTAATTGAGATATCAAAGGTGGTATCAGTTGCCTCCAAAACTGAATGGCTTCGGTGTGATTATTCTGAGTAAATACGCAGCCATCGATCAGAATTTTCATTTGAATCATTCCGCAGGCAGATTAGTTGGTTCTCCCATCTTAGAATACTTTGACCACTTTGGTTTATAGTCCTTGCCAAGCCAGCCAACGGCTTCAGCCAGCTTTGCATCATTATGCGTTCCGCCATCGTAAAGTTCAAAGTTTCTTAATTCCTCTCCCTTGCCAAGAGCTACCATTTCTTCCCATAACTCTGTACCGGGGAACGCCACACAGTCAGAGTTTTGCCAGTGGATGATGTTGTTTGACTTGGCTCCTATATCCTTTAATTCATTTAGAATTTTGAGATCTTTTTCCCAATCTTCATCCGTTTCTCCTGGTATATTTTTCATGGTCGTAAAGTGGAATTCCATGTTAGAGAAGCGGGTAATCAAATACTTAATATTTTCATAGCTTCTCTTAGTATTCAAGCTCTTCTTAACGTTATCAACCAACTTTTGATTGAAACTTTCAACCCCAAACCGCATTCCAACACAGCCACTCTCGACCATCAGATCGTATATTTCTAAACTAGAGGTGTCAATTCTCCCCATCATTGTCCAAGGTAGACCAATCTCTTTAAGCCCTTTGCAAAGTTCTGTAATTCTCTTAGTTCCCAAATTCCAAGTGTCATCGTCAAATAGAATACTCCCTATCCCTTTAACATCATAACCACGTTGGACTTTTTGAATGCCTTGTATTATACTTTGCCGCCCCTTGAGCGTGTCTTTCAGGTTGCGAATACTATACTTTTGGACTTTGGTTAATAGAGTTTCTTCTCTTTGAATATTTTCTTCATAGGTTTTGTATTCCTCTATCACTGTCTTGATTTCATCGATCGCTAATTCAGGCATTCGGTTACGGTACTGCCCGTTATTCATCACTTTCGGCCATTGACAGTACGTACATTTAAATGGACAACCGCGCGAAGTGCTGACTGCCAACTGAGGGCGCGGCGTGTTCATGGTAGGTTCCCAGTAGTTATATAGATACTCAAAAGGTCTAAAGGGTAGAAAATTTTTACCATTCAAAAAATTAATGTCTTCTACGTGTTCGTAGGTGTAAATCTGCTTGGCCTTATCCAGTTTGGATACTATATCAAGAGCGGGTTTTTCATATTCGCCAATAACACAGTGATCGACAAAGGGTTTTTGAATTAGATCGTTTACATAAGCTTGAACGTGGGGGCCTACCAAAACAATACGGCTGTCAAAGTTTTCCTTAGCCCAGATGGCAAATTCTTCAACCTTGCGGTACAAAGGCGTAGATGTTTCCAGAAATAAAACATCGGGTTTAAACTTAGCAATATTTTCTTTTACTAATTCATAATTCCAGTGATGCAGGGCAACAGCATCATAAAACTTGGCATCAACTCCATGCTCGATTAAGTAGCTAACAGCATACCCCATGAAAAATGGAAAACAAGCATAACCATGAATCCCTGGGAGCGTCCAAGGCCAGCGCGATCCTGCATTAGGTCCCGTGTATATCTTACCTTGATTGTCATACTTGATGAAGGGTATATTTGCGAAAATTACGTTCATTTTTTTCTCCTGAATGAGTTGTATTAGCTATACCCCAATATTGAATACAAATAACTACAAAAATTGCTGCAAATAATTGATTAAAGTTTCTACGCGGTTCCTATAAGTATGGTCGCTCAGAACAATTTTACGTCCCTCTTGACTGCGCCGTTGTCGCTCCTCCGGGTCGGCTAGATAACTAACTAATTTTGCCCACTCGTCTTCATATCCTTCAGTACACACGACAGCATCTCCAAACATATATGGTATAGACTCTACATAGTCAGATAAAATGAAACCTCCACAAGCTAAAATATCGTAAATTCTTAAGTTAATTGTATCCAATTCAATATGTTCTAGAATATGGGCGTTTAAATTAATCAAGCTACTTGTATATAATTTAGGTAGATCTGGCATTGGCAACTTGCCCCGCCAAACTTGAGATAAGGGTTCAGACCACAGATTTCCATAGATCGTCAACCCAAAGGGTATCGCGGGTAAAAAGTAGCGTAGGTTCACTATAGGGCCTCTAATATCATTCCCTACAAAGGATACAGGATGTTGGTAAACCTCTGATGGTTGCGGGTAGAAATATTCGGGGTCGGTAGCAAAAGGAACAACAGCCCCGTTAGCGCATACTTCCATCAACTTTTGGCTGGTGAATAAGTAACCATCAAATTTGGATTTAACTTCCTGAAAAACCCCTGCTGTTCCTCCTGGATATTTTTCTTTAGCAAAAGCATTTTGGAGATATAAAATATTCTTAACTTTAGGATGTAATTCCAAGAAAGGATTGAAGTGAATGAGGACGTCTAGTTCTTCTGCGATCGCTCCGCTGGCTCCATACACATACACTGACTCAACATCGTCGCGCCTCAATAGATACTTCTCCCAGCCGCGCGCTACTACTTCGTCACCATGAACGTTACCCGGCTTGCTGACATCCAGTGTATTGATATGAAACAAACGTAACCCAATCTTCCACTTACGCCGCATAAAGCTGCCTCATTCTCTATGAAAGTCAGGATTTTCTAAGTCTAGCGTCTTAGATAGCATATTGCTCCACTGGCTCGATGATAAACACATCTCCTTTTTTATCACAAAATTCAATGTGTTCCCCCGAGCGCAAGTTATCAATTTCAATTTCTATTTCGCCTGATCTAATGAAAAAAGCTCATAAGTTTCCTTGTGGTAATGCTTCCCGCCTACTTGGTTGCCTGCTGTTTCCACAAAGTTAACCTCAGCCCAACTCTCCCGCGTAATTCCCCAAAATCCACCCCGTTCATCTGCTTTTCTCATGTAAGGAGACAGTTTTTTCATCTTACCCTCTGGCTTAACTTACCTCGATTAATTAAAACATTTTTCAATTTTCATCCATCACTAACCACTAAAAATACTTTTTAGTTTGATTGATAACCGCCGCAGCAGTTTTTTATTTTGGGACTCTGTGTAATAGGCGTAAAATCTATAAAGTTCTTTCAAAGATTCACTTTCTGGTTCAGTCTGGGATAATTTTACTCCTTTGACAGTGATTCCCGATATTTCAAAATCTTCTTTTGGCACAGACGGGTATTTTTCAAATACCTCTTGAGGAATTGGTCGATTGTGATGATGCTGTTTTATTTCTAAATACTCTTCTATTTTAAAATCATCGTTTGACAGGAAAACTTTTCGATACTCAGATGGAAACATTTTATTACAAACATCTCCAAATATAAATCTTATCGCTTTTTTCTGATCTTCTGGTAATGTGGTATTGGCTTTGAGCAATTGATTAATTTGCTCTGGCTTCATGTACAAATGTCCATAGGGGGGAATTATGCAAGAGAAACTTTCATCGGTTTCATCATAGTAATGGTGTCCGTAAGCATGAGTCCATAGAGGAGCGAAATGAGTATAAAAGATGCCTCCCGGTTTTAAAACTCTTTTGATTTCCTGCCACGCCTGTGGCAAATCTAAAATATGTTCAAAAACATTGTGGGAAAAAATTACATCAAAATAGCTATTCGGAAATAATAAATTGTCTGCGTTCAGGTTCAGACACATTAATTTTTCTTCTTCATAAATTGGGTAAATCGCATAAGAATAGGGATCGATCCCATAGACAAACTGAGGATTTGTCTGCCTTGCCACTAATTTGGCAATTGCTCCATCCCCGCAACCGATTTCCAATACTTTTTTACCTTCTAGTTGTACCGAGCGTTTTAAATCTTCAAAAAACTTAACTCGCCAAATTGGTAAATTGACTGTTCGATCGCTTACAGAAGTCATGGTTATTACTTGCTCTCAGCACGCTCCTAATAAATGTTTGGCATTACACGCCACCTGCTAACTTTAAGCGAGACAATCCTTCTGTTACAGAATTAAAATTGACTCCCAGAATTGCAGATGTTTGCTCAATCGAAAGAGAGGCATCTGGTTGTAGTAACATCTGCTCTCTGCGATCGCCTGCTTGTACAGGAGAGATTAGCTCGGTATTGAGTCCAAAGATACTGGCATAAGAGTGAAAAAACTGGAATCGGCTCACCCGCTCTCGTCCTACTGTATGAAATATACCACTTAAGCGTTGCTGCATTATTACTTCTATCATCTCCGCCAGGTTATTCACATAAGTTGGCGTGTTCAGTACGTCAGCGAAACATTCCACCGTTTGACCAGCTTCGATCTGTGCTGATAACCACTTTAATAGAGGCGAAGCCTTGCCGTAAATTCCACCACTTCTGCAAATTGCTACTTTGTCTAATTCCTGTTGAGCTAATTCTTCTCCTTGCAATTTTGTTTTCCCATAAACTAAACTGGGCTGTGGTAGGTCTGTTTCCTTATAGCCTCCGTCTGTGCAACTAAAAACTAAGTCGGTGGAAATATAAATCATCCGCGCCCCAATGTTGCGGCAGGCACGAGCTACGTTCTTGGTTCCTATCGCATTGGTTTCGTACGCTTCATCGGGATGATTTTCGCAATACTTGACATTTTTGTTGCCCGCAGCATGAATTACTACCTCTGGCAATACCTCTTCAAATGTAGTAAATACTGCATTGGCATCCCGCACATCCAATGACACTGGCTTGGCGACGGATGATAGTAAATCGGCAGCTATAGGCGCACTTAATTTGCTGACAAACACTGACTTACTTTTGGCAAAAAATCGAGCCAGATTAGAGCCAACAAATCCACTTCCGCCTGTAATTAATATCTTACTCATAACTCCATTGTTTCTATTGACTATATCTACTTTATCTCGATCAATACTTCTTCATTAATTCCTCTCTGCTTCCTTGTAGTCATCAATTTTTTTCTGTTCCCAGTCTAGATAGGGTAGAAAGTAGGCTTGCTTGTGCGCCCTGATTTTGGGGTTACCTGTTTCTGTTAATTCAAAACGAAATGCCTCGATATTATCAAACTCGATTTGGTAAGGAATCGTAGAAACTAATCTCAGCATATATATGCCAGCGTTTAGCCAATCTCCCGGAATTTTCACAGAAGTTCTATATTTACCTGGATGGCGTTTATTCAGTAATTCTAGATTAGTATCCACATCTTCTGTACTAATTAAAGGAGTTCCATCAAAGCCATGAATAATAGCTGCGACAACTCCACCAAATATGACTTGACGAACTACATAGTCAATCATAATGGTAAATCCTTTTCGCACGTCGATTAAATCCTCATCCGAGCAAATTTCAGCTCGTAAAATCTGTAGGGGATTTCTATTCAAGCGGGAGGTATTCCATACTGACACTTTTTGATACCCTTGATTCAGGTAACTCGTCACAACTTTAGTGGTGTCCCCACTCAGGTTCAAAGTTCCTTGGTTTAGCCAAAAAACCTTATCTGTTAAGGAGGATATTGCTCCCATACTATGACTGACAAATAGTACCGTTCGTCCCTCTCTGCTCACTTCCCCCATTTTACCTAAACACTTTTTCTGAAATTCAATGTCTCCTACTGCTAGCACTTCATCTACTATTAAAATTTCTGGTTCTAAATTAGCTGCTACTGCAAATGCAAGGCGCACATACATTCCTGAAGAATACCGCTTCACGGGCGTATCTAAAAACTTTTCGACTTCCGCAAACCCTACGATATCATCAAACTTTTTTTTGATTTCTGCCTTGCTCATCCCTAAAATAGCACCATTAAGATAGATATTTTCTCGACCCGTCAATTCTGGGTGAAAGCCAGTTCCCACTTCTAATAAGCTTGCGACTCGCCCTTTGAGCCAAATCCGCCCAGTGGTTGGTTCTACGATCCTGCTTAAAATCTTTAATAGGGTTGATTTTCCGGCGCCGTTACGACCAATTATACCAACGCGATCGCCTTGGTTAATCTCGAAAGAAATATCCTTTAATGCCCAAAATTCTTCAGAGCTTTGATTTAAAGTGCTTTGACCATAGGAAGGCTTAAGCAGTTGGCGACTTAATTGCTTAACTCGATTAGCCATTGCGTCTCGCAACGACCTGTAAGGCTCCTGCTTCTGATGCCCAATGATGTATTTTTTCCCTAAATTTTCAACGCGAATTACGGTATCAGACACGCGATCGCTTCCTGCCTAAATAACGTCTGCAAACGTGCGCTCGGTCTTGCGGAAGTATAATACACCGCTGACAAACAACAACGCAACTAATCCCAAAGATAGGGTAAATCCAGGCCAGTAAAGTTTGGACTCTCCACCCAATATAGCCCAGCGGAAGCCATCAATGACCCCCACCATCGGATTTAAAGAGTAGAGCAAGCGCCACTGTTGGGGGACAATGTTGCTGCTAAAACCAACAGGAGAGATATATAAGCCAAACTGCACGATAAACGGCACTATATAACGAAAATCTCGATATTTTACGTTCAGTGCAGCTAACCAAAGTCCTGCTCCCATCGCTGCGGCAAAAGCAATTAAGATAAACAGCGGTAGCGTCACTATGCGCCAATTGGGTACAAAGTTGTACCAAGCCATCAGCGCTAACAAGATCATCCCAGAAATTAAGAAATCCACAAAGCTTACAATTACTGCACTTGCTGGCACAATCAAGCGGGGGAAGTAAACTTTGGAAATCAAGTTAGCGTTACCGATCAAGCTATTACTGGATTCGGCAAGTGCATTGGCAAAAAATTGCCAGGGTAGCATGGCTGCCAACACCAAAATTGGATAAGGGGCATTGCCTTCAGATGGTAACTTGGCTAGGTTGCCAAATATTACCGTGAAAACAACCATTGTCAGGAAAGGTCGAATCAACGCCCAGGCTATGCCAATTGCTGTCTGCTTGTAGCGTACCAGAATGTCTCGCCATGCTAGGAAGTAGAATAACTCCCGATATCGCCACAAATCTTTCCAGTATTGGGTTTCGGTGCGACCCGCCTCTATTATCAACTCGGTTTGAATGCGATCGCTCATCACAGCAATGAATAGCCAGCAGGCATTTTGAGGGTATACATTTAGGATTCTTAATATTCTACTCTGTCTCCTACACAAGATTACAGCAGACCCACTTCCCATGGTGATCGCATCCGCTAAACCAACCCAGCGATAGCAGGGTATCAGTCAGGGAAAAGAGCGATCGCCAACGGAACAAGTCCGTTGGCGATCGCTCTAGCGGTTTTCCTAACTAGCGCTTACCCTGATCTCTCTGGTGCTTCTCTCATTCATTGTCCTGGTTTTGTGCGTCCTGATACAGTCGGCAAGCCTGCTGCAAGTTGCTCCAGATCATCAATTGAGCTGTTATAGCTAAGCGTGCCGGGGCTTTTTCCAACAAGACTAATGGAATCGGGACAAAAATAGCTCCAGCCCATACCACCATTAGCAAACGAGCCAAATTTTTGCTAAACTGATAAGGTTTGTCTTTTGGTTTCTGTCTCATAAGCAATCAGAGTCTCCTTATTTGGCGATTTTGAGGATTTATGTTTCCGTCAGGAATGTCAGGACAAACAACGACCAAAGAATTTGTTGAAAACTCCAGCTTGGCACGGCAATGCTAAAGCTGGTTTTTTTGGTCTAAAATTCTCAAATATACTGTTTGAGAATCTAAGTCTTAGCAATTTAAATGGTAACATCACCTCCTTTAATAAATATCTACAAACTTATCCCACTCTGCAAATGCCAAGCGCACATACATACCCGAAGAATAGCGCTTGACTGGCGTATCTAAAAACTTTTCAATTTTAGCAAACGTGACATTCTCATCATAATGATAGAAATGCGTCCTACCGTTGGCTCAGCGATCTAGATCAAAATCTTTAATAGAGTTGATTTTCCAGCTCCATTGCAACCAATTATGCCAACGACCTCGCCCTGCTTCACTTCCAAAGAAATATCCTTTAATGCCCAAAACTATTCATATGCTAAATCCAGGCCAGTAAATTTTTGACTCTCCACCCAATATAGCCCAGCGGAAGCCGTCAATTACTCCTACCATCGGATTCAATGAGTAGAGCCAGCAACACTTTTGCGGGACAATGTTACGGCTAAACCCAACAGGTGAAATATGTAAGCCAAACTGCACGATAAACGGCACAATATAACGAAAATCACGATATTTTACATTGAGTGCAGCTAGCCAAAGTCCTGCTCCCATCGCTGCGGCAAAAGCAATTAAGATAAACAGCGGCAGCGTCACTATGCGCCAATTGGGGACAAAGTTGTACCAAGCCATCAGCGCCAGCAAAATCATGCCAGAAATTAGGAAATCTACAAAGCTGACAATTACCGCACTCGCAGGCACAATCAAACGGGGGAAGTAAACTTTGGAAATCAAATTGCTGTTGACTATTAAGCTGTTGCTGCATTCGGCAAGCGCATTGGCAAAAAATTGCCAGGGTAGCATGGCTGCAAATACCAAAATTGGATAAGGGGCATTGCCTTCAGATGGTAACTTGGCTAGGTTGCCAAATACTATCGTGAACACAACCATTGTGACAAAAGGTCGAATCAACGCCCAGGCTATGCCAATCGCTGTCTGCTTGTAGCGTACCAGAATGTCTCGCCATGCCAGGAAGTAGAATAACTCCCGATATTGCTACAAATCTTTCCAATACTGACTTTCGGTGCGACCTGCTTCAATTACTAATTCGGTTTGAATGCGATCGCTCATACCCCAGCAACCTTTAACCAATAACAATTTATACCACTGAGGCGATCGCTGCAACCGCTGCTCCCTAATGGCAGCTAGAATAACACGCGCTTTGGGGTGCGATCGCTCTCGCCGCCTATTTTACCTAAAAAATGGGTTATTAGCCTCCCCATTTTAGGGGGACTTTTAGGCTATAGTATAGACGTGGCAAGGTATTCAACCACATGAAAAACCTAGTAGCCTAACGGCATACACTGAACCTTGGCAATCAAATCTATGGCGTTCTACTTCATAGTTCTAGATCCTCCTGGAAGTGGGTAAAAGATTTGCAGGGACTAGACGAATCAGTTTTTCCAACAAAACTTGAAGTGATTCAACTAGGGTGGGGCACACCCGAAGTAACGCTTGGGGAGAGAACCACCTCTGTCTCTGATAACGCAAGGCATCTGAGGTAAGTGGACTCAGCGAACCAAGAATCATCGCCGTGAACGGCGATGATTGTCAAAATTCTTTATACCACGTCGCGCACCCAATCCCATACTCTGATCCAAGTAGCAGCTTTAAGCGTTAACCCATCGTCCCTATGGCTCTCAAGATAGTCGAAAACTTTGATCGCAGTGTCGCCCTCGACGCGGAAGCCAAAGCTACCCTGTTCGCCTTATTGACGGGGGAAGCTTTTCTCGCCCAAATCGGCGAACAGCTTCAATGCTCGTCCGTTGAGTTTACCTCATTGCTGTTTCAGCCGGTTCCCTACAGTACCTCAACGCCTAAAGGGATGCCAGCTGAATTCGAGATGTATCACCAATCCGACGAGTACGCAATTATCAACGTACCGCCTAATTTTATGTTCAAAGCTAAGATATTTAATCCCAGTCGCCTTTGTGCCATTTATCGAAAAATTAGCTAAAAACTAACCAATGACTACCGAAACTATTCCCTCCCTCGCCGGTTTAGAGTTTATCCCTTATATTGACGAAAACGGACAATTACCCGTTCAATTACAAGGGAAAGTCGGCGTGTATGCGATATGCGATCGCCACCAAGTCCTGCAATTTATCGGCTATTCTCGCGATGTTTATCTCAGCCTCAAACAGCATTTGGTACGTCAACCCCAACTCTGCTATTGGGTGAAAGTCCAAACTATTGACCGCCCCAACCGCACGATTCTAGAAAATATCCAAGCTGCTTGGATTGCTGAAAATGGTACGACTCCCTCTGGAAATAGTACCGATGAAGCGAAATGGACGCAATCTATTAATGTCAAACCTCTGATGACGCCTGAAGAACAGGCAAATTATGCTCAAGCAGCGGGTGAGGAATTGGCGCAATCTAAGATATTAAAAAATGTCGCCCGACGAGTTGAGGCTGAAATTCTTGCCGAATTAAAAGCCCGTGGCGTTCAAACCGAAATTCGCTTTAATCCTAAGCTGAAAGACAGCGGTTTGCTCGATTTGAAGTAAGAAAAATATCAAATTAATCATTGTCCCTATAACAATAGACTTCTGGCAAAAATCATTCTGACGGGCAGGATGCCCATCCCACAAGAGAGCATTTTTTCTTGTGGGGTAGGCGTCGGTGCCTGCCCACAAATTGATGGAAAAGTAAATGGGTGGAACAAGTCTAATAGACTTCTCCAAAAACTCTTGTGGGGTGGGCATCTTGCCTGCCCTTGAGTTTTTTTCTGGAGAGGTCTAATCGAAATATTTCTACCTTAAATCTGCCTGGATATGTATCGCCGGTTATATATTTCCTCTCCCTCGGCGTTGTTACCCTTCAAGAAAAACTAGATTTAGTCAATCAAATGACGCCGACGCTGTTAAACAACCGTTATAAAATTATTCGGGCGCTAGCTACTGGCGGGTTTGGTCACACTTTTCTGGCAGAGGATACTTACCTGCCTTCTCGCCACCACTGCGTCATCAAGCAATTAAAACCAGTCAGCAATCATCCCCTTGTTACGGAAGTTGTCATTGCAGCAAAGATCTATTACACCCCGATCGAACACCCTGTAGGGGCACGGCATCAATAACTGTCCATCAGGGGAAAATGTTGACCATGCCGTGCCCCGACCATCTTGTTACACCCCGATGCCACACCCTGTAGGGGCAGGGCATCAATAACTGTCCATCAGGGGAAAATGTTTACCATGCCGTGCCCCGACCATCTTGTTACACCCCGATGCCACACCCTGTAGGGGCACGGCATCAATAACTGTCCATCAGGGGAAAATGTTGACCATGCCGTGCCCCGACCATCTTGTTACACCCCGATCGAACACCCTGTAGGGGCACGGCATCAATAACTGTCCATCAGGGGAAAATGTTGACCATGCCGTGCCCCGACCATCTTGTTACACCCCGATCGAACACCCTGTAGGGGCACGGCATCAATAACTGTCCATCAGGGGAAAATGTTGACCATGCCGTGCCCCGACCATCTTGTTACACCCCGATCGAACACCCTGTAGGGGCA
>NZ_BLAY01000087.1 GCF_020521235.1 Microseira wollei NIES-4236
TGGTCAGGTGATTGGTTCCTCAGTCATTGCTGATGGGCAAACTCGCGCTTTCTTGTGGGAAAAGAGCAGCGGCATGAGTGACCTGGGTACTCTGGGGGGTAACAGTAGTTATGCCACAGCCATCAACGACTATGGTCAGGTGATTGGTTCCTCAGTCATTGCTGATGGGCAAACTCGCGCTTTCTTGTGGGAAAAGAGCAGCGGCATGAGTGACCTGGGTACTCTGGGGGGTAACAGTAGTTATGCCACAGCCATCAACAACTATGGTCAGGTGATTGGTATTTCATCCATCGCAGATGGGCAAAGACTCGCCTTCTTGTGGGACAAGAACAGCGGCATGATTAACCTGGGTGCGCTGGAGGGTTTCGATAGCAATGGCGATATCATTAAATTTAGCGTTGCCACAGGGATTAACAACTATGGTCAGGTGATTGGTAGCTCACTCATTGCTGGTGGGCGAATACGCCCCTTCTTCTGGGACAAGAGCAGTGGTATCAGTCTCCTCAACGACTTGGTTTCCGCTCCTGGCTGGATACTAGACAGTGCATTAGACATCAACAATGCGGGGCAGATTGTTGGCTATGGCTCTTACAATGGTCAAACCCGTGGCTTCCTCTTAACACCCAAATCTGTTCCTGAACCATCTTCTGCACTGGGATTCTTGGCATTGGGTGCTGTTGGTGCTGGTGCTTTGGCGAAGCGCAAGTATAATTTTTGATGTTGTAGGGGCGGGTTTTACCAATCAATTTGCGGCACCAAGAGATATCTCGTTAAACCCGCCCCGCCTTTATACCATAGCGATCGCACCAGCTAAGATTGCTGCGACTCTGAAGGCAACTGAGATTGAATCGGATTAATCAACCCCTGAGCGGTACTAAATAGATTGATCGGATTTCTCCCATCAGTAATCAGAACGCTTTGTAAGCCCAAAGCTTGCAAAAGTTTTGCTTGCATTTCTGGGCCAGCTTGCGCGATCGCTTTTAGGGTTTCTGGGCCAATTGCTGCCACTTTTTGGCTAAATTCAACGCTACCAATTTCTGCCATTCGTTGGGTTTTTTCAATCTCCAGATTAATCAGCGCTTGTTGGTGAGTTAATTCAGCTTCCTGACGCGCTCTTAATTGAGCCAATTCTGCTTCGGCGCGAATTCTTGCCGCTTCGACTTCTTGACGCGATAAATTAACCGCCAATTCCCCTTGAATCCGCGATGCTTCTGCCTTGGCTCTAGCTTCTGCCGTCGCTTGTCCTGTGGCTTCAATTGCCATATTTTCTGCCTGTAATTCCAGCAGTTTTTTGCGTTCGGCTTCTGCCGCACCTCGGTCGATAATCACCTGACGTTCCAGTCTAGCTTTTGCACTTTGTTCAATGCGTTCTGCATCTTGACGTGCGGCGGCTTCTTGGGCATCGGTGGTAATTTGAATCGCGATTTGTACCGATTTTTGCAAACTTTCTAAGGTTCTTTCATCGACAGGTTCTACTGATTGGATATCAATGTTGGTAATCACCAGATTATTAGTTCTAATTCGGAATTCGTCTCGAATATGACCTTCCTCATCGGTTCCAAACACAGCCGTGCGAATAATTCGAGCTGAATTGCGATGAAATTCGTCAAATTTTTCTCCCGCTACAGCACCTCGCACGCGGGATGCGATCGCTTTACAAGCATCTCCCACAAAATCCGGCACTTGAAATAACTTTGCGGCGGCTTGTTCGTCGTGTCTGTCAACATCAAAATACCAGTTATAAGATAATTGAAGTTGAAGTCTAGCGTGATCGGATGTTTCCACAGTAAACACATCCGTCATAAAATCCGGCCCTAATAATAACGCCAGAGATTTGATTAAATTGGGTCGCTTAGGTTTGCCCCCAGATAAACTCAGCACCGTAAAAGATTCATCCGGCCCCAACATGACTAAATCCGGCCCAAAAACAGTGCGAGCGCTTCTTTCTTTATAATCGTGAATTTGTACCGCTGCATTTTGCGGAACGTGAAACACAACCGCTCTCGTTTTATCCCGCTGAGAACTTTGAACTCCTTCTCGATAATGCTGGCCTCGTTCGGAAACTGGATCGCTTTTTTGCATCAACAATTCCTCAATCGCAGGCGGTAAAACTTTTTCCCAAAGTTCTTCGTAAGGGCTTAACATATACGCTTGGGGGCCGCTGACCAGCCTTAATTCTCCGGTTTGAATATCTCGCACGTAAATCCCTTCATTCTTATCCAAGGGAATCGTTTTCCGTTTTTCCACGACTTCCAATTCCACGCGGGGAATGTAATCCCTCGGCCCGGAAATCATCCACAAATCCCCCGGTTGATGCTGAATTAAGTTATCAGCTTCTCCCTCACTAAAGGCTTCTTTAGCCCTGAGTAAAAGCGCTTCTTGTTCTCCCAAAACGTAAACTTTTTGAATCCCATTTTCTAGCGACTCACCGGGATGCAAGAAAAAAGATGTTCTTCCTTGACGAACTTCTCGCATTCCCAGCTGCGGTTTGCCTAAATCATCAATTGGGTTAACAACAATGCACCATTCTCTGTCACCCAGCGTGGTAATTTCCACTTCTCTGACGACTTCTTCATACACATCGGGAATGTGAATTTCTGCATCTTCAAACGTTACCAACCATTCATCTCCCGCTTTGCGCTGGCGATTAAAAATATCGGTAAACGTGCGTTTTGCGATCAAATGTAATGCTTTCCGTTCTGTCAAAACGTAAGCCTTAATCGTACCAACAACAGATTCATCAACCCCAGGTAAATAAGCGCCTTCTTCCCTCACCAACCATTCTTCACCGGCGCGGCGGCGATTTCCTTGTCTATCGGTGCAACTTTGGCGCGCTATCAGTCGCAAAGCTTGATTGGGTTTAATCACCTGCGCTGTGACAGTTTCTACCACTTCAACTTCGACGCGGGGGAGATAAGTTCTTGGCCCTTCAAATAACCATTCATCTCCTGCGAAACGATTAATTGTTTGAGTTTCAATTTCTCCATCAACGGTTACATTTATAGTTTCGGTAAAATCGCGAATTGCTCTTAAACGCAAAGCTTGATTAGTTTCTACAACTTCCAGCCGCATTACTTCTCCCAATAATTCCTCACCGGGATAGAGGGGAAAAGGGTCTTGAGCAAAGCGAATTTCTTCATCCCCATAGCGCAATCTCACCTGACCGTGAGCATCAGAAATGGGCTGATTATCTTCATCCCTTAGTACTGGATTTGCCACCAAACAATAATGGCGAGGCGGCACAATAATCATCGGTTCGGGTTTTAAAATCAGGCGTTCGTGGTCGCGCAAGGTAATCGTTTGCGGGCCAACTTCTAGGCGAGTGACGCCCGTATTGTTATCTAAAACGTGAATAAATTGCTGCGGTTTGAGGCGAATAACGCCACTCGTTGTACCCGGTAATTCAGATTTACGTTCGGTTGTAGTCATTTCCATGTTCTAATAAAAGGTGATAAAAGTTTGGCCTAGTAGATGCTTTTGTTCTTGAATGGGATTCCTACAGGGGTTTTGGTTGGCGATCGCTTGGCTACCCCAGGCGTAGGAGTTGAGTTGGCGGAAAATCTCCTAATCTGTTTTAGCCGACGATTCTCTGAATTAAGAGAAAGATGAAGAAATGTTTCGAGTTGATTGCCCGGTTGCGCCAAGTTGGATGTGCGTGTGTGAGAGCGATATGCCGACCGCACGCACTCGCGTTCGCGCCTGAGTTGGTGAAAAAGCGATCGCCTTCTCTCAAAATTAGAATTCAAGCTGCCAAGATCGCTCGATTCAGCCATCGAGAACCTGTCGCACCGGATATGGGCTATGCGGGTCGCTGAGGCCGCAGTAGAACGAGGGGTCAGAATCAAAGGTAAAGCCGCGCCGCGCGAAGCTGTGAGCCGCGCCGCCCGCAATGGCGTGACTTTCTGCGACCAATACCTGCTTACCGTAACGGGCGAGTCGGGCGGCGGCGGTTAGACCGCCGATGCCGCTACCGATGACAATCACATCTAAGTTCATATTTAGTTTGCTTGCTTTTTACTAATTAACTCAAGTTGCTAGTTATAAGCTTTGGCGGCGGTCATTGGTAATAACCCAAGTTGCTAGTTATAACTATCGTGGGTTGCCAAATTGCTAATCGCAAGCTTGCTAATTGCTGATGGGAATATTTTTCGGTTCTACCAGCCATTAGCTATTAGCCATTAGCCTGTCTTCAGCCCTAAAAAGATAACTAGCAACAAGCGTTAATTATTTATTTTTTACAATACAGGCTTGATGCAAGTTCAAGAAACCCGGTTTTTTAGATAATACCTGAGCCAATGTTCTGAAACGCCAAGATCCCCCAGGTTAAAACCTGGGGCTACACAAACAAAGCAAGGCGTAGCAGGCTGAAACTTTCTTTGGCTGCCAAGGCAGCCAAAGAAAGTGTAGCCGCACCCTTAAGGGTGTCGGCTTTGGCGAAGGTATGGTTAGAAAAACCGGGTTTCACCGGGTTCAAGAAACCCGGTTTTTTAGAAAAACCGGGTTTCTGGGGGGGGGCGATATGCCTGCCTTAGCTTGCGCGTGAAGCGAAGCTATCGCGTCAGCGAAACGCGCGTCCCAAACAGGTTTCCTGCAAGCCGTTTTCGTAAAAATATTTATTTGATTTTTGAAGATGCCGTGAAGAGCCTGTGAAGTTCTGGTAAAAGTAAAATCTAGTTGGCACCAAAATGGTAAGTTTACTGAAACATCTTGATAAATTAGCTGGAATTGAAGGTTATGTTTCGATGAAAAAGGAAAAAAATCAAGTGACTGAATTGAGCGCTCCCAGTGCATGAGGCTGAAAGAATAGTTCTAAAAAGCCCTCTTTGAGCATTTAGAAAACAGTCATGACAAAGTGATGCCTGTTTTCGATTCACATCACCTAGAAACCGGGTTTCAAGCTGCTTCCGCGAGTGCTAGGGTTGTGCAGATCTCTAGTTCCAAACCAACGATTTTTCGGAGAAACCCGGTTGGTTTGCGATTGTCCCGAATTTGTGAAAAATCAAGCAAAAGATGTGAGTTTTCGGCAACAGAAATAGCACAGACTCGCTCTCGGCGAATCCGATGAGCACCTCTGCGCACGAGAGCGAGTCTTTTCACTGTGCGCTTTGTTCTTTTTGTAGCAATCAATTTGGTAAGGAGAAATTATGAAAATACTCAATGCTTGCAAAGTTGGTATGGCACTAACTGCCGCAGCATTCTTGGGAATGATAACCGCCCAAAGAGCGGATGCTATTACTTTTTCTCTCACCGACCTGGGTACGCTGGGGGGTGACTTTAGTTATGCCTTTGCCATCAACGAGTATGGTCAGGTGGTTGGTAACTCATACACCGCTAATGGGCAAGGTCGCGCTTTCTTCTGGGACAAGAGCAGCGGCATGGTTAACCTGGGTACGCTGGGGGGTAACAATAGTTCTGCCTCTGCCATCAACGACTATGGTCAGGTGGTTGGTCAATCAAGCACCGCTGATGGGCAATATCGCCCCTTCTTCTGGGAAAAGAGCAGCGGCATGAGTGACCTGGGTAGTCTGGGGGGTAACTATGGCGCTGCCAATGGCATCAACAACTATGGTCAGGTGGTTGGTACTTCATCCACCGCTGATGAGCAAAGTCGCGCTTTCTTTTGGGAAAAGAGCAGCGGCATGATTAACCTGGGTACTCTGGGGGGTAACTCTAGCTATGTCAATGCCATCAACAACTATGGTCAGGTGATTGGTAACTCATACACCGCTGATGGGCAAGATCGCCCCTTCTTCTGGGAAAAGAGCAGCGGCATGATTAACCTGGGTACTCTGGGGGGTAAATCTAGCTATGCCTCTGCCATCAACAACTATGGTCAGGTGATTGGTGGCTTATACGACGCAAATGGGCCATATCGCGCCTTCTTGTGGGAAAAGAGCAGCGGCATCAGTGACCTGGGTACTCTGGGGGGTAACAATAGCTATGCCAGAGCCATCAACGACTATGGTCAGGTGATTGGTTGGTTATTCACCGCTGCCGTGCCATATCGCAGCTTCTTCTGGGAAAAGAGCAGCGGCATGGTTAACCTGGGTACTCTGGGGGGTGACTTTAGTTTTGCCACAGCCATCAACAACTATGGTCAGGTGCTTGGTTACTCAACCACCGCTGATGGGCGAATGCGCCCCTTCTTCTGGGACAAGAGCAGCGGCATCAGTGACCTCAACGACTTGGTTTGGGCTCCTGGCTGGATACTAACCGAGGCATCAGACATCAACAATGCGGGGCAGATTGTAGGCAGTGGCGTTTACAATGGTCAACAGCGAGTCTTCCTCTTAACGCCCAAGTCTGTTCCCGAACCTTCTTCTGCACTGGCATTCTTGGCATTGGGTGCTGTGGGTGCTGGTGCGGCGTTTCGCCAGCGGCAGCAACAGGATGCTTCTAGCCGCAATTGACCGATAGTGGAATTTTTTGACAATTCCAACCTTTAAAAGCCTTGTCGTTACGCACATCTGGTCAACTGTCGGTCAGCCACACAACCCGCCAGGGAATACATGATGCTGTTGGCTTTCTCGATCGGTGGTGTCGCCTACACCCGCCCGGAAATAAATTTCCGGGCTAATAGCAGAAGTCCACTTAAGTGGACTGGTAGAGAAGATTAGTCCGTTTTAACGGACTTGCGCTATTAGCCTGGGGTTTAAACCCCAGGCGGGTGGACAGCACCAGCCCGGAGGTTTAAACCCCAGGCGGGTGGACAGCACCAGCCCGGAGGTTTAAACCCCAGGCGGGTGTGGACAGCACCAGCCCGGAGGTTTAAACCCCAGGCGGGTGGACAGCACCAGCGATCGCACTGGCGGCTAACAGGGAAAGCGTCAATCGGATTCCTGAGAAAATGTGGGTAAGGGATGGGGAATTTCCATGCCGCAGCGGAGGGTACGACAAGCCTTTTAAAGTTTGGGATGGCATTGAACAAACTCTAAACCCGACAACCCTTTTAAGATCGAAGTAAAGAAATATTTCAGGGGTTGGGGTTATGAAACGCATCGTCTTGATCGCCGGGTTTGAATCCTTCAACGCTGACTTGTACCGCAAAGCCGCACAGTTAGCGGCTTCCCGCTGTCCGGAGTTGGATGTGCGGGTGTTTAGCGACAAATCCCTCACCACCTCACCCGAAGTCGTCGCCGACGCACTCGTTGGCGCAGATGTCTTCTTCGCCAGTTTAATCTTTGACTACGACCAAGTGATGTGGTTGCGCGAAAGAGTTCAGCACATCCCCATCCGCCTCGTTTTCGAGTCCGCCTTAGAATTGATGAGTTTAACCCAAATTGGTGCCTTCAAAATTGGCGATAAACCCAAAGGAATGCCCAAACCCGTTAAATTCATTTTAGATAAATTCAGCAACGGCAAAGAAGAAGACAAACTCGCCGGTTATATCAGCTTCCTGAAAGTAGGGCCGAAACTATTGAAATACATCCCAGTACAAAAAGTTCAAGACTTGCGAAACTGGCTGATTATTTACGGTTACTGGAACGCTGGCGGCACAGATAACGTCGCCTCCATGTTCTGGACAATAGCAGAAAAATATCTGGAATTAAAAGTAGGAGAAATCCCGCCCCCAGTTGAAACCCCCAACATGGGTTTGTTACACCCTGAATATCAAGGATATTTTGAATCCCCTCAGCAATATTTGGAATGGTATCAAAAGAATAATGCCATTAAGCCTCTTGTGGGACAGGCGTCTCGCCTGTCAATGGGAGAAATAGGCGGGCAAGATGCCCAACCCACAAGACCAGTAATTGGAATCTTACTTTATCGCAAACACGTCGTAACCAAACAGCCTTATATTCACAAATTAATTAACTACTTTGAGCAAGCAGGACTAATTCCCTTACCTATTTTTATTAACGGCGTTGAAGGACATGTCGCCGTGCGCGATTGGATGACAACAAAATATGAAACCGCCCAACGTCAACTCGGTAATATTGAAACACCTTCTCTATCTAACGAAGCAGCACAAGTAGATGCTATAGTTTCTACCATCGGATTTCCCCTCGTAGGTGGCCCTGCTGGATCAATGGAAGCCGGACGCCAGATAGAAATAGCGAAAAAGATTTTGACTGCCAAAAATATACCCTATATTGTTGCCGCACCCTTGCTAATTCAAGATATCCATTCTTGGACGCGCCAAGGCATTGGAGGATTGCAAAGTGTCGTATTATATGCCTTGCCTGAATTAGATGGAGCCATTGATACAGTGCCATTAGGCGGTTTAGTAGGAGAAGATATTTATCTAATTCCCGAACGAGTCAAGCGTTTAACTGGCAGGTTGAAAAATTGGATTGAATTAAGACAAAAACCTGCCTCTGAACGCAAAGTTGCCATTCTTCTCTACGGTTTCCCGCCTGGATATGGTGCAGTAGGAACGGCTGCATTATTAAACGTCCCCCGCAGTTTGCTTAAATTACTCCAAGCACTCAAAGAACAAGGTTACACAATCGGCGAATTACCCGAAGATGGAGAAGAATTAATCCGCCGCGTTAAAGCAGCAGATGAACCTCAAATTCGCAGCAAAAAAGAAGAACCAGTTATTGACTCGCTCCTTGATGCAAACGAATACAACACCGTCAACGCCAAAACCCTGGATAAATGGCTGGGTTACCTACTTACAACCCGCATCGAAAAGCAGTGGAAATCCCTCACAAGCAGCGGCATCAAAACCTACGGGGATGAATATCATATCGGCGGTATCGAGTTAGGAAACATTTGGATCGGCGTGCAACCACCATTGGGTATTGCAGGCGACCCGATGCGGCTAATGTTTGAACGGGATATGACGCCCCATCCTCAATATGCGGCTTTTTATAAATGGTTGCAAAATGAGTTTAAAGCCGATGCTGTGGTTCACTTTGGAATGCACGGAACGGTTGAATGGTTGCCCGGATCTCCGTTAGGAAATACAGGTTATTCTTGGTCTGATATTTTATTGGGAGATATTCCTAATTTGTATATCTATGCCGCGAATAATCCGTCTGAATCTATCCTGGCGAAGCGTCGCGGTTATGGGGTGCTTATTTCTCACAATGTGCCGCCTTATGGGAGGGCGGGGTTGTATAAGGAATTGGTGGCGCTGCGAGATTTAATTTCGGAATATCGGGAAGATCCGCAAAAGAATTATGCGCTTAAGGAGGCGATTTGTAAGAAGATTGTGGATACTGGATTGGATGCGGATTGTCCGTTTGAGGGTGCTAAAAAGTTGGGGATTGCGTTTACTACGGAGAATGTGCGGATGTTTAGCGCCCATGCATTTAATGATTATTTAGTCAAGTTGTACGAGTATTTACAAGTGTTGGAAACTCGTCTGTTTTCTTCGGGGTTGCATACCCTGGGTGAACCGCCGACGGATGAGGAATTGGCATCGTATTTTGATGCTTATTTTGGAGAGGAGGAGAATGAACCGCGAAGACGCGAAGAACGCGAAGAAGAGAGAAGAAGGATTGGAGAGTTGTTGGGACAGAATACGGATGAGTTGACAAATTTGTTGCGGGGGTTGAATGGGGAGTATATTCCGCCTGCACCGGGAGGGGATTTGTTAAGAGATGGTGCGGGTGTTTTGCCTACGGGGCGGAATATTCATGCTTTAGATCCTTATCGGATGCCTTCTGCTGGTGCTTATGAACGGGGGAGGGAAATTGCGCGGAAAATTATTGCTCAACACCTAGAAGAACATGGGGAGTATCCGGAGACGGTTGCTGTTATGTTGTGGGGGTTGGATGCGATTAAAACTAAGGGTGAATCTTTGGGGATTTTGTTAGAGTTGGTGGGGGCAGAACCCGTCAAGGAAGGTACGGGGCGGATTGTGCGTTATGAGTTGAAATCTTTGGAGGAGGTTGGGCATCCTCGGATTGATGTGTTGGCTAATCTTTCGGGTATTTTTCGCGATAGTTTTGTCAATATTATTGAGTTGTTAGATGACTTGTTTCAACGGGCGGCGGATGCGGATGAACCGGAGGAAATGAATTTTATCAGAAAACACGTTCTGGGGATGCGCGAGCAAAATATCCCCAATCCCACCGCGCGTCTATTCTCGAACCCCGCTGGCGATTTTGGTTCGCTAGTAAATGAGCGAGTTACTGATGGAAATTGGGATTCTGGAGAAGAGTTGGCGGATACTTGGGAAAGTCGCAATGCCTTCAGTTACGGCAGAAATGATAAAGGTCAATCTCGCAAGCAAGTCTTAAACCAGCTATTGCAAAGTACTCGTCGCGTGGTGCAAGAAATTGATTCGGTTGAATATGGTTTAACCGATATTCAAGAATATTATGCCAATACGGGCGGTTTGAAAAAGGCGGCGGAGAAACAACAAGGGAAGAAAGTTAATGCTAGTTTTGTGGAAAGTTTCTCGAAAGATACAACGCCGCGCAATTTAGAAGATTTGCTCAGAATGGAATATCGCACTAAGTTATTAAATCCCAAATGGGCAGATGCAATGGCGAATCAAGGTAGCGGTGGTGCGTATGAAATTTCTCAACGCATGACGGCGTTAATTGGGTGGGGCGGTACGGCTGATTTTACCGATAATTGGGTTTACGATCAAGCTGCGGATACTTATGCTTTAGATGCAGAAATGGCGAAGAAATTGCGCGAAGCAAATCCGGAAGCTTTTCGCAATATTGTCGGCAGAATGTTAGAAGCGCATGGACGGGGTTTCTGGGAAGCTGATGAGGAGAAGTTGCAGAAGTTGCGCGAATTGTATGAGTTGACAGATGAAGAATTGGAAGGTGTGACGATTTAATCAGTAGGGTGCGTTAGCGCTAACGTAACGCACCATCTTTTTAATAGGGTGTTTGAAAAGCCCAAGTTGTTTATCCAAAACCTGGTAGGGGCACGGCATTATAAATATTTCGGGTTTGTCAACCAATGTTTCAGATGCCGTGCCCCTACGTTTCAAACAGGTTATAAGCTAAGAATGCTGAGTCAACCACATCCGAATTTCATTGTTAGTCATGCGCTTGAAATACGGAATGTTTTGCATCTCCAAACTCTTAGCTTTATTTAGGGCTATGGCAACAAGCTGGCGATGTGGTTGTGCATCAACTTTCACATCTTTTTCTTGCTGAGAAACCATATTTGCCAGTTCCAAACCATGTGGATGGTCAAGCAGCTTGGTCAGCAATTCCAATGGATCTTGCATTTTACTTTGCCTCAGTAGAGTGAATAAAGTGAAAACAAAGCTTAACTTTCAAGGGCTGGTACTTCCTTAAAGCTAATCGCTAAGTAATATCAACGCTACAGTCAATTTGTTGCAACAGTCAAATACCAAAAAGAGCAATTTAACAGCATTTTTTTCTGAATATGCTGCTAAAATGCCCTGAGCAAAATTTTTCACCTTGTAACGCCCCATAACAGCTTAAAGCTGCTGCTTTCTAAGTACCAGTTAGAAAGTCAGGCATAGGGAGTTAAATTTAGTTCACTCTACTGACGGGGATTCAATCCCCTTACAGGGATTCAATTCGCTTACACTAATTCAATCCCTATCAGGGATTATATCTTATTCCCCCTGCGAATTTCCCAGGGGGTACTTGGGTTTTAATTACCCTACCCCCCATAACAAAACTCCCGCAACCGAGTAGCCGACTGCGGCAGTCCTTGATTTATTAGCGTTTCTAGATATTCATCAGGGGTTTTGGGTGGATTTCTTAGCCGCAGCCGTTGCTTTTGGGCGGCTTGGCAAACTGCGTCGGAATTAAGGTCAAGCAAGCGTAAGATAAATCTATCGGGGTGTATTGCTCGAATGTTGTATGGTGCAAGAATCTCGTTAGGAAAATCACTCAAGTTAAAAGTGACAATGAAACCCGCTTGACAACGAATTGCCGCCGCAAAGACGTGACAATCGCCTGGATATGGAAGCTGCAATTGTGGAATTAATTCTTCATAGTCTGTCACCAAACAATTTTTAACGTGTGCATTCATCAAATTTTTGGTTCTTGTAACCTGTTCCAGCGTCAGATCAAGAAGGTTTTGCAGTACATTTCTCATCCATTCCGAGTGGATTTCCTCTGTCCAACGGGCTTCAAATACAGAGGTAAGTGCTAGCTCAACCAAAAAATACCGCAGGGGTGATCAATACAAGACATTGGCATCATAAAGAACAATCAGATCTGTCATAGGTTAATCCTACAGACCCATTGCTTGGGATTCAGCAACCAGTTCATCCATAATTTGAGCGCGTCTCGCGTCATCCTGCTTTTTATACTCAATTACATCTTGGTAGCGCATCAGGTGAATGTTTCCCTCTATTTTGTAGGGAATTTTGCCAGACTTCATTAACTCCCATACCTGGTGACGGGTAATCCCCAAAATATCGGCGGCTTGATAAATTTCGATTTCTTTTGTATACGGTTTAATTTTGACCGGGTGTTCCATCCCCGTATGTACTAAAATCTCTACCAAGAGTTGCATGACATGAGCCGGAATTTCAATGGTTTTTCCGTTAGTTTCATCTTCCATCAGTTTGATGGTGCAACTGCCCGATTGATTTTCTAAGTAAGATGCCAAAATGTGGCTACTTGCTAGTGCCATAGCCGCTTCCGATTCGGTTGGTAAAATCGGGTCGCCAATTCGATAATGAGGAAGTTTCATATTAATTTGCTGCCAAATTCTAGTGAGCGATCGCATTCATCTTAGCAACTGTGCAATACAACTGCGTTCGCCAAGCGAAGCGAGGCATATCGCTACCCCAAAACACAACTGGGCGATCGCATCCAACATCGGCACGCGATCGCCCCCAATCCGCTTAATGATTCACTAGAACTTGATTCTGCGAGTCAAAATACTCATCACCTCACCAGAACCGGGTGCCGGTAACAAGGGACTCCACTCGTGAATTTGAGCAAACCGAACGACATAAAGCGTGCGAATTGTAGAAGTGACTCCTCTGTGGGAACCAATTACCAGAACCCGCACCACTTCGTAATCATCCGTCCCAGCTAGCAAACTGTCAGCAGCTTCTAGCGGCACAAAGGGGAAATTTCCTGATGGGACATCAGTCTGTAACATAGTTTATGTACCTCCTTTAGGTACGTCTATAGGTGGTAAAGTCGCGCTTTAGGTCTCCTACACCTTTGGCGCGGCGCTTTTTTTGGTTGATGATGGCATCATAGCATAAGTTACATAGATTGGTCAAGAGGTACATCAGTTGGCATATTTGTCGATGCCAATCGCGCCGCAACGCATAATATTTAATACGTGGACAATTTATGCAAAATGCCTACAAATAGATCTAGAACAACCGTTAGTTTTGACCCTAGCGACTATAAGGAACTAGAGGAGTGGGCTGATGAAGAATTCAGGTCTGTACCTCAGTTAATCCATGTCATTATCAAAAAGGCTTTAATTGAGCGCAGACAAAAATCTTCCTCACCTAGTAAGGACAGCAACGAGGGAAAGTGAAATAATGCAGGGGGCGATCGCCTACGCAACCCCGATAACACAACTCCCGCAGTCTAACAGCCAACTGCGGGAGTACTTGATTTCATTATCCGATTTATCTCGCTTCAGATGTCGAGCTGTTTCTCACTAAAATTTCTGAATCTAAAAAGATTGACGTTCAAGTTTTGGTCGAGCAATGGTTGATAAATAACATTAAATAGATGCCAAATATTGAGTAAGTTATAAACTCTGTTTCTTTAAGAAGCAGGGTTTTTGATTTATCGTTATTATTTCAAATGATACAATCGTATAGTAGCGGTATTTCCAAAACAATGATTGCCAATCCAAGCCAAAATTACATTTCTCCTCAAGATTATCTAGCAGGAGAGGAACTCAGCCCCATCAAACACGAATATATTGATGGACAAATCTACGCAATGGCTGGGGCTAGCGATTCCCATGTTACCATTTCCCTCAACCTTGCTTCATTGTTAAGAAATCATGTCCGAGGTACTGGCTGCCGTGTCTATATGGCGGACATGAAAGCCTATATTGAAACAGCCAATATCTTTTACTATCCTGATGTGATGGTAACTTGCGATACCAGAGATCGAGAATTCCCCATTCAAAAAAAATATCCTTGTTTAATTGTCGAAGTTTTATCTCAAAAAACAGAAGCATTCGATCGAGGTGACAAGTTTGCCGACTATCAACAATTAGAAACTCTGCAAGAATATGTCTTAATTAGCCAAAAGCGCCAACGTTTAGAATGCTTCCGCCGCAATGCTGAGGGTTTTTGGGTATTGCAAACGTACAATCAAGGCAGTGAAATTCATTTAGCAAGCATCGATTTTCGGACTAGCATGGATAGTTTATATGAAGATGTGACTTTCGGAAATAATGAAGAAACTCAGTAGGTTGGGTAACGCTATGCTCAACCCAACCTACGAATTATTAGATAAATTGATCGCGCTAAGTATGGGAGAGCGATCGCATCCAAAATCGGCACGCGATCGCCCCAATTCACCCAGGGATTTACTAGAACTTAATTCGGCGAGTCAAAATACTCATCACCTCACCAGAACCGGGTGCCGGTAACAAGGGACTCCACTCGCTAATTTGAGCAACTCGAACCACGTAAAGCGTACGAATTGTAGAATTGACTCCTCTGTGGGAACCAATTACCAGAACCCGCACCACTTCGTAATCATCTGTTCCAGCTAGCAAACTGTCCGCAGCTTCTAGCGACACAAAGGGGAAATTTCCTGATTCGAGATCAGTCTGTAACATGGTTTATGTGCCTCCTGTAGGTACACCTGTAGGTGGTAAAGTCGCGCTTTGGGTCTGGTTCACCCTCGGCGCGGCGCTTTTTATGTTGCTGGTAGTACTATAGCATAAAGTTGCAACCCTGCAACATAGCAACAAAATCGATTCACAAAGGGAAAGTGAAATAATGGATCGGTAGTTGCTACATCAACACGTCGCTACTGTGACCGACAAGAAGAAAGATCCTAATTACGGCATGGTCAGGGGGTTAATACCGCAAGACTTGCTCAGAAAGTTCAAAATCTACTGCATCGACAATGGATTAGATTACAGCGAGGGGTTAGAAAGCCTGCTGCGCGAGTACTTTGAATTGAAAGAGCAACAAACAAAGTAGCAGATGATATCGCACGACTGTTGCGCTGCTGCGCGCGTTCCTTGCGCCTGCGGTCGGCATATCGCATCCTACCCCCGTAACGCAACTCCCGCAGCCAAAGTGCCGACTGCGGGAGTTGCTGATTTATTAATGCCAAAATCTCGGATTTAACATTAAAAAAATTTTTTCAACTCACCCTTTTGAGTTGCGTATTACAAGCTACCACACTCGTGTGTCACAGAAATAAGCGACTGGCAACAAGCTTTCTGCAAAAGTTAAATTCATAGAGAAGTGAATTGGCTAAATTGAAAAATAAGTCTAGCCAATTGTGGGGAACAAACCTGAATGCTGTTGGCTCTATCTATTGTAGAGTTAAACGCTACAGGTACTGAAAGGCCAAGGGCTTATCGGTGGTTATTTAAGTATATGGAATAGGAGTATTCACATGAGCGATCGCACTCGTGGAGTTTGGATTTGGAATTTGTCAAAAATTCGCAGCGATTATCTGGATAAGCTAGTTGAACGCCAAGTTAAGCGAGTTTATCTCAAAGTCTTTGATGGTAAATTCCAAGGGAAACTGCAACCCACATTTTGGGATTGGCAATGTTCTGCTGAAATCGTGCAACAATTCCAATTGCTTGGGATTCAAGTTTATGGATGGGGGTATCACTACGGAACTTCTGATGTTGATGAGCAGGTAGCTAAAGTTAAGCAAGCGCTTGCCTGGGGACTTGATGGGTATATCCTGGATTTGGAAAAGGAAGTTGAGGACAGAAGCACTCACCCAAATGTAGAAAAGCTTCTTGCTACTCTGCGTCCTTTAGTTAAGGAAGGAACCCTGGGATATACCAGTTTCGGACATCCTGGATTGCATCCTAATGTTCCTTGGAAAATGTTGGATAGGTATTGCGATATTGCTTTACCTCAAATCTATTTTGAGAAATTCACTTTCAAGCCAACCACTTCAGAAGAAGTTAAGGATTGTTTGGATGCACACAAGCGGCTAGGGTTGACTAAACCAATTCTGCCAATTTGGGGTGACGAAAGCGATACACCAAAACCGGCAATAGCAGCAGAACTTCAAGACTACCTGAGTAATTTTCCGGGTTCGTCAATTTGGCGCATTCCTGATGTAGACGAACGTGGCGAAGCGTGGAATTTGGTATATTCTGACTTTGAATTACCAACCCTCACCCGCATTCTGCGTCGAGGCAGTAAAGGAGATGATGTTAAAGCACTGCAAAAAGTCTTGAATGCCAGAGGGTTTAATGCAGGAACAGTAGATGGAGATTTTGGCCCTAAAACTGAAGCGGGTGTTAAAGCATTTCAAACCGAAGCCGATATTACTGTAGATGGGGAAGTTGGAGCGCAGACTTGGACAGCGCTTGGTGGTAAGTTTAAAGCAGCTCAGCTAGTCAAGTTTGGCGATTTATCTGAAAGCGAAAAACAAGAGGTAGAAGCTGGCTTTTACTTCCCGCCTGCATTCGGCAACAGATACGCAAATACATCCAATTCTACTCCTAAACAATGGAGCGGAAATGCTGGACAGCGATCGCGTTATATTCAAGATGCCGATATGCCTGTTGTTGCCGATTCAGAATCTCGTTCTGCGGATCAAATTCGTGCAGTAATTAACTACTTCAACGTGGAAGATTCTGGTAATAAACGTTTTTGGCCTAACGGAGGTGTCACCTGCTGCAATATATTTGCTAGGGATGTTATGCGTTGTCTGCGCGCGCCTTTAACTCACTGGGTTGGCGAAAAAGAGCAAGATGCAAATGCCATGTTTGACTGGTTGAGTAACCCGGCAAATGGATGGCGTAAAGTTAGTGCAACCGCAGCAACGGAAGCAGCAAGTAAGGGAATTCCTACTTTGGGTTGTTGGAAAAATCCAGGAGGAATTGGACATATCGTTGTAGTCCGTCCCGAACCAGGCGAACCAAACAATCCTCGAATTGCTCAAGCTGGTGCAATCAATTTTGCCAATGGTCTGGCGTCGAAGGGATTGAGTCCGGCAAAAGGAAGGTTTACTTACTTCGTTTATGACTAATTATATTTAGATCTTGCGCCTACCCGCTTACCCGCCTCTTAATCAATTCCCTTTTCTTATAGCTAAAGTCCACTCAAGTGGACTAACACCTTTCTCCAGTCGTCTTTAGACGACTTCAGCTATGAGCCAGGGGTTTAAACCCCTGGCGGGAGAAAACCGCAGTTGCAAGATGTGAGTATAGAAACCGGATGGGAGCATGTCAGGTTTGTAAATTTACGCCGACACCCTAAAGGGTGCGGCTATACAAACGAAGCCCGCCTTCGCGGGCTAAAGCTTTTAAAGCCTGCGAAGGCAGGCTTTGTTTGTGTAGCGACACCCTTTAGGGTGTCGGCTACTCTCGTTGACATGCTCCCAACCGGATTTCTTTAGAGAAACCCGGTTTCTGAGTGCAGCGAGGCGGGTTTATATAGGATATGTGTCACAGTCAGAAATTGCCTGTCATATCATGTCCGGTAGATTACCCATACTCAGAAGTCGGGACACGGCATTATTAACGTTATCTGTTTGTCCGAGATATCGTCAGATGCCGTGTCCCTACGCAACGACTCTGTGAGGTTTTTTTATTATGGGCAATTCAACGGACATGATATCAAACCTGCCCCTACTTTACCATCCTTGCTGTTCAACTAAATCGATGCACAGTTGATTTACTGCCTCTTTATCTACTCCTCTGGGTAAGGTAGATTTTGTATAAGCAACATCTAGTCCGTTATACAAATATGAGGCAATTTTCATCACTGCTTCGTAGCTGTAATCGCCATTTTTAATGGCTAATAACTCGATCGCATCTCCTGCTTCTTGGCGGTCAACTATCACATTTCCTGTCTCTAATATTTCAATTCCTGTCCGCAAAAGCCGAATTGCTTGCATGGCAAATTTGCAATCGTAACCTACTTTTGCTTCCATTGCTGCTCTAGCTGGGTTGCGATTTTTCTTCCATTGTTGGTAGTTGTCGTATTCTCTGCAAGCACTGTTATATTTTTGGCTTTTTTGCAATAGTTTGATGAAGTCTTTCGAGCTATTAGTCAGTTTTTGGGTATAGTCGAGCGTTTCTTCTGGTAGCGGGTATTGTTTTAACACTCCTTTGTAGTCAATTTCAGCCATCAATAGGTTATAAAGTTCTTCGGATTCTGAGAGGAATTGGATGCGATCGCGTATCAACAAGTACAGATATTCCAAGAATGAATTAATATCAACCAATCCCAGGGGTTGATTTGGTTCTAATCCGAAATCTTCTGGTTTTGGCTTTTGTTGAGGCGGATCGAGTAACCACCGGCGGTGCGATTCTAATTTCTTGATTTGAGCATATCCATATCCTGCATAAGTATGCTTGATTTTTTTTGACAAAAATATTTGCCGGTGTTGTTGTAATATTCTGCCAATTTCGGTTAAATGCACGTAGTCTTTAAACCACAGCAACTCTAGAATGTTTGGGTTATTATCCGCAGATAATTCCAAAAACTTCTTCAACTCATAGATACAAGTGTCTTGAGTTAAATAAGAAAAGTTTCCAGGTTCGTCCGTCCATCCTCTATCTTTTTGTTCAATTTTCTCAAATCCCAGATAGTAAGGTTTACTCGCAATAAAAACACCGCGATAGTCGTAATCTGAGGTTTCTGTTGCTAATCCGTAACCTCTAGAACCTGTCAAAGCAATCAGAATTGTTCTGTTTTCAATTTCTAGGCGGTTCATAATTGGCTAATTGGCTAATTGCTAATTGCTAATTGCTAATTGGAATAGGGGTGTTAAACCGGCGCCGACCGATTCTTATGCGGTTAAACCATAATATTTGGATAACCACATGCCATAATGATGGAAAATGAGATTTTGATGGTATGATACGACTTCAGTTCCGTATTCAAGAGACATGTTTTCTATTAAAGTATCTAGGGAAACTTCTTCGCCTCGATCTACCATTTTCCACAGAGAGTGAAAGATAGTAATCGGACGGATGCTGACTCTGGCGGTGCGGTGATATTCTTCCATTGAGGGGGGTTTGAATTTCCATTGAAATCCCAAGGACTGGGTTTCTATATTTAAAACAACTCCTTCATGGCGATATAAACCTAGCAGCGGATTGTTTTCTTTTTCCTGTTCGGCTACTAATTGTTGCCCGAAATGTAAGAGAGTTTGTTCGCTTAATTTTGGCATTGAAATTCTCGCTAATTCATCAACGATAGGAATGGAATTTGCCGCTGCTATCTGTTTGACGAGTCGCCAAGGTTGGGTGGTATTTCGATTTTTGATGATGGTGTGCAAAGATAACCTCAGCGGGGTGTCATATTGGACGGTATGTTGATTGTTTGCACCCCAGAGTTCAAACACTAGGGTGGCGTTTTGTTGGCGACAAACTTTAGCGATTCTTTCTATTAATTGGTCATCTAGTGCGGTATTAACTAATGTGCGAAGCGATCGCCATTTCGTATCCGCAATTACCACCATACCTCTCTTGCGCGGGAATACCAGTATTTCACCGTCTGGCAACTGCAAGGGCGAAAACAGAATCGCCGTACCGTCCATTTTGCGTGTGAAAGAGGCAGCGATCGCACGATTCGGTAAAATAAATGGATGTTGTATTTTATGGGTATAAGGTATTTCTGGCATCCCTGGCAATATTTGCTGCGTGGGGATGTCATTAATTGAATTGATTTCTACTTCGCCAGGAAATTTGCCTCGCTTGATAGTTATTTGACCTTTGAGGGTGTAGACTTTCCCTTTGTGTTCTAGGGAAGCTTTGAACTTACGCCAGCTATTTTTGCTCATAGAAACCTCCCCAGGTAGAAGAAAGTCTTTACCCGTTCGTTAAACAAGATAGCATCAGAAGCTTAGTTTTATATTACATACATACTACATAAATGTCAAGGGCGAGGGTGGAGAGAGCGATCGCTCCTATATTGGAAGCTAATTTTATCCCAAATTCGGTTAATAGCCCGCGCAGGCGGGCTTTGTTTGTATAGCCACACCCTTAAGGGTGTGGGTGTAGGTGTGGGTGTAGGTGTGGGTGTGGGTGTAGGTGTGGGTGTGTGTGTGGGTGTGGGTGTGGGTGGATCGCGTTGATTTCAAAAGAAGCGATAATGTCCAAGAATGGGCCAATTAAACAAAATATCTTCGAGTTCAGTCCCAGCACCGATGTTATGGATAATCATCAGTCTACCGGAGGGCGATCGCATATCGCTGACGATACCGATGTGTTGCTGTCCGCCGCCTAAATCCCAGGTGACGATATCGCCTGGTTGATAGTTCGATGAATTGCGACTGATGGGTAATGCTTTACCTTGGCGTTTAAAATAGGTCATTAAATTGGGAACGCGACGGTGATCGATGTTTGGATCTGGTGCCTTTAACCCCCAATTATTGGGATAGGCGGCAAAGTTTTTTCGCATATCTTGATTGACGGTTTTTTGCAAATCTATATCAACTTCTCGAAATGCTCGAATCACGACATCGGTACAAACTCCCGTTGTCATAGGTACATCGCCGCCAGGAAAGGGAATTCGGACGTATGATGGATCGTAGTCACGGGTGATTTTGGTTTGAGCGATCGCATTGTCTATTACCCGGCGAATTGTGGGCGACGAAACTAACACTTTTGTTAAATTTGAGCTTGTGGCTGGAGTTGGATTGGCAGGATTGGTAAGCTGATACGCGGCAGGATTTTGACAGGCAGCGCAGAGGGAAGTAACGATCAAAATGACAGGCGTGAAGCGAGCGGTTTTTAAGTCCACGAAGATATCCTCACTTGCTTATCAATAAGTTAACATTTACTCCCTTCCCGCTAGAAGATTATCTATTTCTTTCTTCTTCCTTCTTCCTTCGTGTCCTTCGCGTCTTCGTGGTTCATTCAATAGAAATTCATCCGACAAGAAGGGAGTAAACAAATCCCTACTCGGATTTTCTTTACCCCGTAAGGCTTTCAGCTATTTTGGCTTGTGCAAATTCCAGTTTGGCGCTATACTTAACCTAGATTCACGCAAATGCACCTTGAAAACTAAATATATCGGGCGTTTCAGGATGCAGCTGTTGCAACTAACTAAAATCCCTATTAGGGATTGAAACTCGTGAGCGATCGCTTTAAGCGTCTGTGTTTTCCCAGTTGCAACTGACTAAAATCCCTATTAGTGATTGAAACGTGCGTTTGGCGTGTCCCCGTGCGCAGGTGTTCTAGGATTGCAACTGACTAAAATCCCTACTAGGGATTGAAACAAGCTGGTAACTGCGAGACTGTACTGGGAGAATTATTGTTGCAACTGACTAAAATACCTATTAGGGATTGAAACATTCTGAAATCCTCCTTTGTAGAAATAGTAAGTTTCCGAGTTGCAACTGACTAAAATCCCTATTAGGGATTGAAACACTGTAAGCGCCCTTACAGATCTAAAGGTGCGCGAGGGTTGCAACTGACTAAAATCCCTACTAGGGATTGAAACAACCAGACGAGGGAGTTCAGCGGTAAAGTAATCAGTTTCGTTGCAACTAACTAAAATCCCTACTAGGGATTGAAACAAATCCTGTAGCTGGCAGTCAACCTGGTCAAAAAATTGGTTGCAACTTATTCAAATCCCTACTAGGGATTGAAACCCCTTAGTCATTAGTAAGTTGGGTTTCGTTACCTCAACCCAACCTACTGTTATCTAAGAACTAATTTGACGCAGTTTCAATGCATGGAAAATACTTAAAACATCGTGGGTCCATTTGGGCATAATTAGCGTCATGGCGATTTCTTCTATTGTGTGGATAATGCCTGCAATTATTGCCAGCCACAGGGTTAATCCAGCATAATTAAATCCAAATAAACCAATCGTGGCGATAAACAGCGTGATGCCCCAAAATTTGGCTGAATAGGTGTGATAGGAAGCGGGTTTTCCATATTTGGCTAAATTAACTATCCACCAAATTAATTGGGCGAATGCGATTAAACTTAATGGGGTTGAGAAGGCGATAATTTTATCTGGATGCACCAACCACGCACTGATGCAAATACATAAATAAAGAATCACATCTGCCCAGCTATCAGATTGCCGCAATTTCGCATTGCTGACGCCAATTCGACGGGCAATGACGCCATCGAAGATATCTGAGAAAAAAGCATAGACAAATCCCAGGATAAACCAAATACTGGTGTTGCCATCAATCGCATCCCATAACAGTAAAGGACTGATAGCGAAGCGAGTGTAAACTAAAAATTGGGGCAGGAATTGCAGCAATGAGGAATTTCTGTAAACTGGGGTTTTCATGTTGGACAACAAGTATCTATATCCCCAGTTTTGCTGGTGTTTTGAGTCAAATAGGGTAAGTACGTGCCAGTTGTTAAAAAGTCTACCTGCGGTTTCTAGTGAACAGGAATACCCATAAGACAAATGCTAACCCACTTGCTGTAACGGCAATTAACGGGATGTTCATTTGGCGAATAGCGATCGCAACGAATGCCCAGACAAACACCAACGGGTAAGCGACATCGCGACGCTGCCCAATTATTATAGCGGCGATCGCTCCCCCGATAACCAGCATTATTACCGTCCACACTTGGGGAGTAATGCCCCAACCATTCCAGTTTACGCTGTAGAGTGCGATCGCTACATTCACAATCGTCGCGACGCTAATCCAACCAAAATAGATACTCAGGGGAATATGTACCCACCATTTGTCATTTCTAGCTACTCGTTCTTTGCCAATTCCCAAACGCACATATATCAGCATCAACGGGATTAAAATTCCCAGCATCGCTACGAGGGAAAGCACAAAGAATCCATACTGAAACAGAAACACCCAAGCAATCTGACATAAACTGGCAATAGTTATCAGATATCCGATTTTCAGCAACTGCGGATTGCGTCTTTGGTCTGGTAATCCTTGATAAATTCCAAAGCTAACTAACCCCAGATAAATCAATCCCCAAATCGCAAAAGCATAGTTAGCTGGGGTGATTAGCACATCGCGGAATGTCGTATTGGAAATTTCTCCTATATTTATGCCATTGGGGGGATTGATATTCGTATACACGTTGATTCCCAAGGCAGCAAGGATAGCGCCTAAATTTATACCTTGCCGGATAGTATCGGAGTTGAAACGATTATTTATAGTTTGCATATGCCCTGATGTTTGATTTCTGTTATAAGCAAAATCATACCTTTTTTTATGATAATTGAGCGTCAAGAAACCCGGTTCCTCTAATACCTTCGCCAAAATCCGGCACCCTGAAGGGTGCCGCTATACAAACGAAGCCCGCCTTCGCGGGCTGAAATCCTTACAGCCCGCGAAGGCGGGCTTCGTTTGTGTAGCCCCAGGCCTGCAGCCTGGGGGCGTTTGATCGGAAACCGGGTTTCTTTCTCAGATTAAGGTTATGGGGCGCTGGTAGAAGGGGTTACAGAATCTTGCTTTTCACCAGCAAAGAATTTCTGAGTTATCCAACTGGTGAGGATGTGAGAAAGCAATCCCATTGGACCAGCAAATAGGCACAATGCGAGAGAATGGGTGGTAAATACTCCCGTTTTTTGTCCTTCCCAATAAATCCAGCGACCGATAAATAAATCCATCACCAAAAAGTGAACCCACCCCGTCGCGGTGACAGTTTCATTGCTAAAAGCTTTGGCAAGATCGGACAATTGCGGACTGGATAGTGCTTGAGCAGTTTCGGGTGTAATTGCAACCACAAATAGATAAATGTACAATCCTGCCAGTGCCACAAATGGCAGATAAGATTCCATGACTTTGCGGGTGATTCCCCAATTGGGCAGCAGAATCATTATCGCCCAGAAAGGTAATACAAATATGTTAGCGATGTCGAACAGTTGAGAAATCATTCTTTGGGTTGGTAATTGGTAATTGCAGATTTAAGATTTTAGATTGCAGATTGGAGATTAAGCTAAAATCTGCAATCTGCAATCTGCAATCTGAAATCCTCTTTATTGTTGTGCCATTTGCCGAAATGTGGCAATGGGGATGGCCCAACTTAAGGCTTCCATTTGCTGGTAGAGTTTTCGGGAAGGGACGCTACCGTCGGCGAAGGTGTACACGTCTATGCCTTGGGGTGGAAATTTCAGGCGTCCGTTAATGCCGATTAATTGTCCGTTTGCGTCTAAAACTGGGCCGCCGCTCATGCCTTGTTCGATTTCGTTGGTGTATCCTAGCTGGTAGCCTCTGGGGAGACTTCGATCTGCAATCATCCCTACCTGTCCTCTGGTGAGGCGATACGCCCTCAGTCCCCAATTGCGCGTATCCTCGATGTTGTTGGAGTTCACCCAGTACCAATTGGGATATCCCGCTGCGTAGACTTCATCGCCAATCGATAGGTTATTCGAGTCGCCGAATTCTGCAACTTGATAGGACTCGTTGCTGTTAAACTGCACTATGGCTAAATCTAAATCGCCAAATTGACGCGCGCGCATCCACTGACCGTTATGGGTGCGTCCGTCTGCTGTTAAAACCGTGTATTTATTATCACTTCGACCAGATACCACGTGTTCGTTGGTCAAAACCGTGTATGTATTGCCTCTGCGCCCCACGATCGCTCCCGAACCAGAACCCGGATTTGTAATAATTCGCACCGTTACTTCTCTGGCAATTTCTGATACCGAGTTTCCTGCTTGGCGTCGGTTTTGAGTGACTTGGACGGGGAGATTAGATGGAGGCGTTGCGAGGGAGCATAGCTGATGCAACAGCAAATATGCCGAGGTAAAAAGTAAAAAAGTAACAGCAAGGGTTGTTATCTTTTTCCTACGATGCCAAGCTCTTACTCTGCTGATAGCCGTCGCAAAAAGTTGACCCAAACCCAGATAAATTGAAGATAGGCTCACGGTGACTTTTGCACCTTCCCACACGAATGCTGACTTCAAAATTTTAAAGCCAATCTGGAGATTTTTAACATGCTCCGGATTGGCTTTTGGTAATTGGTAATTGCTAATGGCTAATGGCTAATTGCTAATGGCTAATTTTTACAATAGCCATTAGTAGGGACAGGGCAAAATCAACGTTATTTGATCGGGCGGAGATATTTTGGCTGCCGTGTCCCTACAACTGTCTTCGCGTGGTTAGAGTTCTGCAATCAATTTAAAGACCTCCATCTACGGGACGAGATGGACGAATCGGGGTGGGACGAACTGGAGTAATCGGACGAACTGGTGCGGCGGTTTCTTCTTCGTCATCATCAAGTGCAGTAAAGGCTTGATTGACGGCTTGATTTAAACTGTAGTAGCCGCGTCGCAGCCTGGGTGTGCTAGCAGTAGAACCACCAGGGGCAAAAGAAACGATCGGATCGCCAGAACCCGTGACGCCAAATTGCAGCAACCTTTGCAGGACTGAATCGGGATTGGTAGCGTTGCGACTGTCTAGAGTGAACAGGAGATTTTGGGAATTACAACCCGTGCGATCGCTATTCACATAACAAACTACGGGAAGGCGATTCACTCTGCCAGTTGTTAGCAGTAAATTCCGCAAGCGTCCGCCATTTTGAGCGGTGGCGTTATTCAATCTTTCTGTTACGAGATTGCACCGTTGTTCGGGGGTGTAATCGCGACCAAATTCTCTGGTTCTCCAGACAAAAATCGGGGCGGTGCGGCGTCCGTTGCGTTCGGCAATAGTGGCAAAGTTTCCACCGGAAGTCACGCAATAAAATGTTGTACCAGTATCGCTGACTTGAACGTCATCCCGAACATCTTCACCGACGCGGACTTGTGCAGAAGCGGTGGATGCAACGGCGCCAGATAAAGCTAAAGTTGACACTAAAATTGCAGCAAGGGATTTAAAGTTCATGGAAATGCCTCGAATTGGAATTACTTTAAGGGTAAAATTGCGCGGGTGGTTTGCACTTCATCCAGTTGTACTATTTGACCGGGGGATGGGGAAAAATGTTCCTCAGTTTTTTTCGATACGAGGCGTAGCCTCTATCACCTAGTGCCCAGGCTCGAGCCTGGGCACTAGAACTGGGAGGCTCCCGCCTCCCCAGTACGAGGCAGAGCCTCTAGACGCTAGCTCCCAGGCAAGAGCCTGGGAGCTAGAAGCTAGAACTGGGAAGCTCCCGCCTCCCCAGACAAGAGCCTGGAAACTCTCTTGTGGGGTGGGCATCCTGCCCGCCGATACCCTAATTTCTCAATAACCGCAAACCGCTGAGGGTTACCAATACTGTAGAACCCTCGTGTCCGATGACACCGAAGGGGAGGGTGATATTACCGGCGAAGTTGGCGGCTAATAGCAGGACAATAAAACCGAGGGCGAAGGCGATATTCTGTTTGACGATAACTTGAGAGCGACGACCTAGACGGATTGCCTGCTCTAATTTTTCCAGTCTATCTGCCATTAAGACGATATCGGCGGTTTCTAGGGCGATGTCGCTCCCCGCTGCACCCATTGCAATACCGACGGTAGCAGCAGCGAGGGCGGGTGCGTCGTTGACGCCGTCTCCTACCATGGCGACGGTTTTATATTGCTTTTGCAAGCGGCGAATGACGGATACTTTATCTTCGGGTAATAGTTCGGCGTAAACTTGGTCTACGTTGAGCTGTTGGGCGACGCTTTGTGCAGTACTGTTGTTATCGCCGGTGAGCATGATAATTTGTTCGACGCCTAGCTGTTTCAAGCGTTGGATGGTTTGGGTAGCTGTGGGGCGGAGGGTGTCTGCAATCGCTATTATCCCCAAAACTTCCCCCGCTGCTTGTACCCAGACTACGGTTTTGCCTTCGGATTCTAATTTTTGGGTATTTGAAAGCAGGTGAGCAGGTGGGCGGGGGGGCAGGTGAGAAGAAGATGTAGAGCTTTCTTTTGCCGCGTTAGCTTTACCGACGGCGCAAGCAATTCCATCGACTTCGCCTGTAATCCCAAAACCAGGAAGCGCTTGCACGTTGGTAGCGGGTGGTAATTCTAAATTTCTGCCAAAGGCAGCTTGCACAATCGCTTGTCCAATCGGATGTTCCGAATAAGCTTCCAACGCTGCTGCTAACTGCAATACGCGATTTTCCTCCCCTCTGCTCCCCTGCTCAGACGAGGCGGGGATAATTTGCACAACTTGCGGTTGTCCTGTCGTGAGGGTGCCGGTTTTATCGAAAGCGATCGCTCTCACTCTGCCCATATTCTCTAACTGTGCGCCATTTTTGAATAAAATCCCCTGCCTCGCCCCGTTGGCAATTCCCGATAGCAGCGTGGGCATAATTGCTGCCATTAACGCACAGGGAGAGGCAACGACGAGGAAAATCAGCGCCCGATAAATCGTTGTTTCCCAATCCCATTGCCATAAGAATGGTGGCAGAATTGCCAGCAGTATCCCAGTGAAGACGATTACTTTTGCATAACCCCGCTCAAATTGGGTCAGAAATTGCTGGGAGGGGGGTTCTTCTGTTTGAGCTTGCTGGACTAATTGGATAACGCGCTGGATTAAACTGCTAGTTGGGGGTTTGTGGAGGCGCAATGCGATCGCGCCATTGCCATTAATCGTCCCGCCAAATACTTCATCGCCGATTGTCTTTTCTACAGGTAGGGATTCGCCGGTAATCGAAGCTTGGTTAATCGTACTGTAGCCAGAGGCAATCGTACCGTCCGTGGGAATCAATTCTCCCGGTTTAACTAATACGATATCGCCGACTTTTAATTGCGCGATGGGAAGCACCCTTTCTTGTCCGTGCAGTATCACCCGCGCCGTATCCGGTGTTAAACTCATGAGGCTGCGGATGCTGCGTTCGGTGCGTTTCATGGCATAGCCTTCGAGTGCGCCGCTGATGGCAAAAATTAAAATCAGCACCGCACCGTCAACTATTAGATAATATTCCCGGCGCCACAAACCCAATGCAGCAGCACCTAAAGCTGCCACAATCATTAGCAGGTCTACATCTAATTCTTTTTCTTCCAATAAGGTAGTCAGTCCAAGGCGGGCGCTTTCGTAACCGCCAATCACATAAGCTACAGGTAGAAGTATTAAAGCCAATCCAATCCAGCTAAAGTGGAGTGCTAGCCAACCCAGGATTAAGAATACACCGCAAATAACAGCGGCTAAAGCGTCTGGATGCGAGTTGAGTAGCTGTTGCAGTGGGCGGGTAGAGAAAGTATTTTGAGCCATAACAGTGTTGGGAATGGGTAATGGGTCATGGGTAATTGGTAATTGGTCACGGAGCGTGGCGATCGCCAATTACCTATTACCAATTACCAATTACCACCCTAAACCTTGACATTAGTGTTAAAGTCAAGAGTGTATTATCATTCAGGGTTATCGGAGTATGGCACTCGAACTGAAAGTCCCGTCAATTGCCTGTACTGGATGCATTGACACGATTACTAAAGCGGTGATGGAACTTGACTCGTCTGCCAGCGTTAAGGGCGATGTGCAAGGGAAGTCCGTGTCGGTGGAAACAACTGCATCAGAAGAGGCGGTAAAAGAGGCAATTGTCAAAACGGGTCATACCGTAGCCTAATAGCTAATGGCTAATAGCTAATGGCTAATGGTAGAGGAGGAAAATATTGCCATGACCAATTAGCAATTAGCGATTAGCTATTGCAGGAGTGGGGAAGACTCTGGAAGAAATTACTTCTACTTCAAGAGTCTTCCTCATCTGCAATCTCAAATCTAAAATCTAAAATCTCAAATAATATTAGGCGATGTCAGCAGGATATCTCACCATCAAACAACTTACAGAGGCAGTAGGCGGTGATATTACGCCCCGGATGGTGCGGCACTATCATCAAATAGGTTTGTTGCCATCTGCTGTGCGATCGCATTCTAACTACCGCCTCTATACCGAAGCGGACGTGCTGCGTTTGCGGCGGATTGTCGCCCTCAAACAACAAGGATTTCATCTATCGCACATTCACAAGTTGCTCCAAACCGAAACGGGCAACTCTGACGAATTAATGGCGCAACTGCAAAAACAATATCGCGCCATTGTGCAACAGCTGACAAATTTGCGGCAAACTGCATCGGCATTGGAAGGATTGCTAGGACGCGATCGCTCGTGTCAAATTATCCAAGCAGATGCGATCGCTCAACTCCGACTTTTGGAAGTGGAAACCCAAGATAGCATGGGACAGCTAGCCAAATTATGGGATAATTTGGACGCCGCCACTCACGCTCATCCCGAAAGTTTTGCGGAATCTTTGCAACAATTATTGCCCGATTTATCCGGGCGATCCGAAATAGAAATATATTTACTTTCCCAATTAGTTTTAGCTTGTGGGGACGTGAGTTTAATTCAGTTTGTCAGAGTGGGAGAGGGAGCGATCGCTTCTTCCCGCCACGCGCTCAAAACTAATTGCCAAGTCGTCGCCGACGTTCCACCCGTCCTTGCAGCTTTAGACAAAACCAGATTAGCTCATCTCAAATGTCCCGTTGAAACCTTAATTAATGACCCCCACATTAGTACTGCCGCCGAAGCAGAACGGGAATTTTGGCATCATCAACAATGGCAAGAAAAATTAGAGCAACTCACCCCTGGTTGTATTTTAGTTGTCGGATATGCCCCATCGGTTTTAATGTCTGCTTGTGCCGCAATTGAACAAAAGCGATTGCAACCCGCTTTAATTATTGGGATGCCCATTGGTTTTAGTCACGCCCCTGCTGCGAAGCGAAGGTTAATCCGTTCCGGCGTGCCATTTATTACCACTGAAGGCACTTTAGGCGGTGGATTGTTAGCCGCAGTCGCCCTCAATGCTTTAGTTGAATCTTTAATTGAAAAGCCAGATTGTCACTGTTATTTGAGTTAATTTCAGATTTTGCAGCAATAGATTAGGCGGGCGGGACGCCCACCCCACAAAACATGGTTATATCACGTCTGGTTGCATCGGTATTGTATAGAAGTCGGGGCGGGTTTAACAAGATATCGCGTGGTTCCACAGAATAGTTGGTAAAACCCGCCCCTACAAATCCAAATATACGCAACCGACGCTGCCGTACATGACATTAATCTTGTGGGATGGGCGTCCCGCCCGTCCTAGCCATTTTAGGTAGAATCTGTACTTGACGAATAGAATAATTATTTAGTATAATAATTATAATTATTACGAGCCGATCGCAACAACAATAAATAATTGTAAAAAAGCTCAAAAATAATTAAAGCAAAAAATGGGTGTATCTGAAGTAGAAAAGACAAATCATCAAGATTTTACTGATGAAAAAGACCACCCAAACCATGCGCGTTAAACCTCTGAAAGAAATCTTTAGAAAAACCCCTTTAAAACTGCCGCTAAGAACGGTTTTGATTGTGCCTTTTGTGCTGCAAATCGTTGGTGCTGTGGGACTGGTGGGATATCTATCATTTAAAAATGGACAGCAAGCAGTCAACGATTTGGCGAATCAGTTGATGGGGGAAACGAGCGATCGCATTGGGCAAAAACTCAACAATTATCTAGCAGTACCGCGCACGATCGATCGGATAAATGGGAATGCGATCGCGCTCAATCAATTAAATCTGCAAGATCCAAACAACTTAAATCCCAACTTTTGGCAGCAAAGATTTTTATTCGATGAAGTTAACATATCTGCGATTTATTTTGGTAGCGCGGAGGGAGATTTTACCGGACTAGGACTTCAAAGCGACAACACCTGGCAAATTAGTAGAGTTGGTCGAGTTACCAACAACAAATTTCACAGCTACGCTGCAGACAATTGGGGAAATCCTACAAAATTACTAAACGTGGGGAAGCATTACGATCCCAGAATTAGACCTTGGTATCAAAAAGCAGTAAAAGCAGGCAAGTCAGTCTGGAGCGATATTTATCTCGATTTTAAAGAACCAAGACTGAAGATTACTTTAGCTCAACCAATCTACAAATCAATTACAAATCAACCTACTTCCTTGCGGGGAGTCATCGGAGTTGATTTTGTCCTCACGCATATCGGCAAGTTTCTCAAAGGTTTGAAAATCGGTAAGTCTGGGACAACATTTATCATCGAGAGAACCGGGTTAATTGTTGCATCTTCCACAGAAGAAGAACCTTTTTTGCGCGATGAAGGTGGTAAAGTAAAAGCCAGAATTGCAGCTAGAGAAAGTCGCGTACCGTTGATTCAAGCTACGGCAAAGTACTTGACGCAACGCCACAGCAATTTAGCAGAAATTAACAGCGACGAACAATTCATAGCGACGATTGCGGGAAAACCCAAATTTATCCAGATCGCACCTCTGAAAGATAGTCTGGGTATTGACTGGTTAATTGTTGTGGTAATTCCAGAAGCAGACTTTATGGAGCAAATTAACGCCAATACCCGCACCACTATTTTACTATGTATTGCCGCATTGTTGCTAGCGATAATTGTCGGTATTTTGACCGCTAGTTGGGTTACACAGCCAATTTTACGCTTGAATGCTGCCGCTAAAAATATCGCCAAAGGAGACTGGGATAAAACAGTAGAAATTAACCGCGGCGATGAAGTGGGAGAACTTGCCAATTCATTTAACACCATGGCGCACCAGTTGCAAGAATCTTTTGAAACCTTAGAGCAAAAAGTTAAAGCAAGAACGGCTGAGTTAGAAATTGCCAAAGAAAAAGCCGAAGTTGCCAACCAAGCTAAAAGCACATTTCTTGCCAATATGAGCCACGAATTGCGCTCTCCTCTAAATGCCATTATCGGCTTTTCTCAACTGATGATACGCAGCCAAAGTTTGGCTAAAGACCAGCTAGAAAACGTCAGCATTATTAACCGCAGCGGCGAACATTTACTCACCTTAATTAACAACGTATTAGACTTATCGAAAATCGAAGCTGGACGGACAACCCTCAACGAAAAAAACTTTGATTTAATCCGCCTGCTTTCCGATATAGAAGATATGTTCCGCCTCAAAGCAGAAGACAAAGGATTGCAGTTATTAGTCGAACATACCCCCGATGTGCCGCGATACATCCGCACTGATGAAGTCAAATTGCGACAAGTTTTAATTAACCTGATTAGTAACGCTATCAAATTTACTGAAGAAGGCGGCGTATCGGTGAGAGTAGGACTTGTTCGTAGTAAGCACTTCAGTGCAAGCTCAGGGACCCAAGTCCCTACTACGAACTTATCTTTTGAAGTGGAAGATACTGGTTTTGGGATTGCCCCGGAAGAATTAGATAGTCTTTTTGAAGCCTTTGTGCAAACAGAAACGGGAAAACAAGCTCAAGAAGGGACGGGTTTAGGATTGCCCATTAGCCGCAAATTCGTGGAGTTAATGGGGGGTGAAATAACGGTGAGTTCCACAGTGGGAGTTGGAACAATTTTCAAATTCGATATTCAGGTTAGCCTTGCTGATGCGGTCGAAGTTGAAAGCCAAAAAACAACAAGGCGAGTGATTGCTCTTGAGCCAAATCAACCTCAATATCGGATTTTGATTGTGGATGACAAATCGCTTAATCGCCAATTGCTGATTAAATTACTCAATCCCCTCGGTTTTGAACTGAAAGAAGCGAGTAATGGCAAAGAAGCGATCGCAATTTGGGACGAATGGTCACCGCACTTAATTTGGATGGATATGCGAATGCCGGTAATGGATGGCTACGAGGCGACCAAACATATAAAAAGCACGACTAAAGGTCAAGCGACTGCTGTTATTGCTTTGACTGCGAGCGTTTTAGAGGAAGAAAGAGCCGTTGTGCTATCAGCGGGTTGCGATGATTTTCTGCGAAAACCCTTCCGGGAAGCAGATATTTTTGAGTTAATGCACAAACATATCGGCGTGGATTATATCTATGAAGATTCAACGGTAGAAAAATCGGTTAAAGTGAGAGAAGATGAAGAAAAACTACTGACACGAGAGGCAATGGAGGCACTGCCGACGGAATGGGTGAATAACCTGAAACAAGCTATAGAGAATGTGGATATGAGAGAGATCGCAAGCATTTTAGACCAAATTCAGACCGAAAATGCACCCCTGGCTCTTGCCATTCAATGTTGTCTAGATAACTTCGACTACGACAAGATTTTGGCTTTAATATCAGAAGACCGCTAGCTAACGTAAGTTGCTAGTTATAAACAAGGGCGTTGCTAATTGCTAATTGCTAATTGCTAATTGCTAATATAGGATTTTTACTGACATTAGCCATTAGCCATTAGCCATTAGCCGCTCTTTGGGAGATAACTAGCAACTTGGGTTAGCTATCTAAACGCTAACCGCAACTCCCAACTCTCGACCTTTGGAAATTATCTATGTTGGTTAAAGTGCTTAATTCTATCCTTGCTCAAGTAAGCAGACTACCCCTACGAACGGTTCTCGTTGTCCCTTTTGTCCTGCAAACCGTCACGGCGGTGGGACTGGTGGGTTATCTCTCGTTTAGAAACGGACAGCAAGCAGTCAATGACCTGGCAGAACGTTTGATGCGCGAAGTGAGTTCCCGCATTCTCCAGTCCCTCCAGAGTTACACGGCAACGCCCCGCTTAGTTAATCAAATTAACACCAATGCCATTCGTCTGGGTCAAATCAATTTACAAGATTCTCCCCAGCTAGAACGTCACCTCTGGCATCAAATTCAAGCATTCAATTCAGTTACCTACATCCAATTCGCCACCGAACAAAAAGACTTTATTGGTGTCCACCGTTTAGACGATGGCAAATTCACCCTGACAATCTCCGGTGAATCTACAAAGTATGTTTACACGACTTATGCCCTTGACCGTCAAGGAAATCCCACTCAATTGTTGAAGCGTAGACCAAACTACGATCCTCGCATTCGACCTTGGTATAAAGCCCCCGTCAAAGCATCTGGAAATGCATGGACTGAAATTTACGCTTATTTTGACTTTTCCAAACTGGCGATTACTGAAGGAGTGCCTCTGTACGATCGCCAAGGTAAGCTACTGGGAGTAACTGCGGTGGATTTGTCTTTATCCCAAATCAGCGAATTTTTGCGTACCTTGGAAGTAGGTTCCACGGGTCAAACCTATATCGTGGAACGCAATGGGATGCTGGTAGCTAGTTCCACATCCGAACAGCCATTTATCAAGGAAAAAGCAAAACCTCAGCGTCTTTTGGCAGTGAATAGCAAAGAGCCGTTAATTCGCTCGACTGCCGAGTATTTACAGCAGAAGTACGGTAATTTAAATCAAATTACGGAAAATATTCAGCTAAAATTTGACATCGAAGGTAAGCATCACTGGGTTCAAATTACACCCTTTTCCGATAAGTTTGGTCTAGACTGGTTGATTGTGGTAGTCGTGCCGGAATCCGACTTTATGGCACAAATTCATGCCAACACCCGCACCACCATTGTTTTATGTTTGGCAGCACTGTTTGTATCCACGTTACTAGGTTGGTTGACCTCGCGCTGGATTAGCCAACCAATTCGCCGTCTCAGTCAAGGGAGTCAGAATATTGCTAGCGGCGAACTCGACCAACAAGTAGACGTGCAAGGCACGCAAGAGCTAACAGTTTTAGCCCAGTCTTTTAACCAAATGGCGGAACAGTTGCGCATCGCTTTTGCTGCTCTAAAAAAAACGAAGGCAGAGTTAGAAATTCGGGTCGAACAACGCACTGCCGAACTCAAAGAATCCCAAGATCAATTGCAACAACAAGCCCAAGATTTAGAAGAACGAGTGCGACAACGCACCGCCGAATTGTTAGAAGCAAAAGAAGCGGCAGAAGCAGCTGACGAAGCCAAGAGTACTTTTTTAGCCACAATGAGCCACGAATTGCGGACGCCCCTCAACGCCATTCTCGGCTTCGCCCAATTGATGAAATGCGATTCATTGCTTTCTCCCTCCTACCGGGAAAATCTCAACATCATCGCTCGCAGTGGGGAACATCTGCTGGCATTAATTAACGACATTCTCGATATGTCCAAAATCGAGTCTGGTCGGATGTTGCTAATGGAAAACTCTTTTGACTTTTATCTGTTGTTAGATAGCGTCGAGCAAATGTTCCAACTCCAGGCAAGCCAAAAAGGCTTAACGCTACAGTTTGAACGCAGTCCGGAAGTTCCCCAATATGTAAATACCGACGAGCGAAAATTGCGCCAAATTTTGATTAACTTGCTTGGCAATGGGATCAAGTTCACCCAGCGAGGCGGCGTGACAGTCAGAGTGCTAATGGCTAATGGCTCATTGCTAATAGGAAAAGAAAAAGATAATTCCAATTTACCCTCGTTCCCAGGCTCTGCCAGGGAAGGCAAATTACCCTCGTTCCCAGGCTCTGCCAGGGAAGGCAATTACCAATTGCATTTTGAAATTGAAGACACTGGGTGTGGCATTCCTAATGAAGAGATTGAAGATTTATTTGAACCGTTTGTGCAGAGTAAAACCAATCGGGGGTTTCAAGAAGGCACGGGTTTAGGTTTGCCGATTAGCCGTGCTTTTGTGCGCTTGATGGGGGGTGACCTCACTTTAGTTCGCACGGCAGTGGGTGAGGGTACGACGTTTGCGTTTGACATTCAAGTGACTCTGGCGGCGGCGGCGGAGGTGGAGGTGACTGTACCCCTGCGTCGCGTCATTGGACTGGAAGTAGAACAACCGACTTATCGCTTGCTGGTGGTGGAGGATGGCTGGGAAAACCGCCAACTGCTGATTAAGTTACTGCAACCTTTGGGTTTTGAGGTGAAAGAAGCGGTGAATGGACTTCAAGCGCTTGAGGTTTTGCAGAGTTGGAAACCGCATTTAATTTGGATGGATTTGCGAATGCCGGTAATGGACGGGTACGAAGCAACGCAACAAATTCGCGCCAAACTGGAGGGGGAAGCGATGGCAATTATTGCGTTGACTGCCCACGTGTTTAAAGAGGAACGCGCGGCGATTTTGTCGGCTGGTTTTGATGATTGCGTCAGCAAGCCGTTTCGGGAAGCCGAATTGTTTGCCGCGATGAGTCAGCATTTAGGGGTGCGTTACATTTATGAGGAACCTACGACAAGCGAGGCTTCTAAGGAGGAAAATGTATTGAGTGGGGAAGACTTCGCATCTTTACCCGCCGAATGGCTGAAAAAGCTAGAAGAGGCGATTTTGATGGGAGATATGAAGTTAATGGAGGATGCGATCGGGCAAATCCGCACCCAGGACGATGCCATCGCCCTAGCCATCGCCCATTGTCTCGATAACTTCGAGTACGATAAGATTTTGCACTTAATCGAAGCTGCCAATCAACTCTTAACAACTAACCCCTAGCACCCGATAAACCCATGCAAACTGACAAATTTAAAGGCAACATTTTAGTCGTTGATGACACCCCAGCCAATCTGCACCTGTTAATCGATATTTTGAGCAAACAAGGCTACGAAGTTCGCCCCGCCCCCAACGGTAAATTTGCCCTATCCGCTGCTAAGGGAATGCCACCCGATTTAATTTTACTAGACATTATGATGCCGGGAATGAACGGTTACGAAGTCTGCGAACAACTCAAAATTGATGAGCGAACCAAAGACATCCCGGTTATTTTTGTTAGCGCGATCAACGAAGTGCTAGATAAAGTCAAAGCTTTTGCCATTGGTGGAGTTGATTATATCACAAAACCCTTTCAAGTAGAAGAAGTTTTAGCCAGGGTGGCAGCTCACTTAGCAATTCGCAACCTGCAAAGAAGCTTGCAAAAGAAAAATGAGGAATTAACCACAACCTTGCACCAACTCACAGCCACCCAAAATCAATTGATTCAATCAGAAAAAATGGCAGCCTTGGGACAATTAATTGCGGGCATTGCCCATGAAATTAATACCCCACTGGGTGCGATTCGCTCATCGATCAACAATATTGCTGGGTTTTTCGCCGAAAACTTGCAGGCATTACCCGAATTTTTTCAAGGACTCTCTGCTGAAAATCAACAGGATTTCTTTGCCTTAATGGAAAAGTCAAGCCAACAAACAACCTCCTTCTCTAGTAAAGAAAAACGCCAAATCAGAAAAGTTTTGCAGCAGCAGCTAGAAGAAATGGGAATAGAAGACGCCGATAACATTGCCAGTACTCTAGTCACTTTTGGCATTTACGACGATATTCAACCCTTTTTACGCTTACTGCAAGACCCAGACCGGGACAAGCTGCTCAAAACAGCCTATGACTTAGCTAGTTTTCAGAAAAGTACCAAAACTATTATGACGGCTACAGACCGGGCTGCCAAAATCGTGTTTGCCCTCAAAAGTTATGCCCGCTACGACAATTTTGAAGAAAAAGTACAGGCGAATATCGGTGAAGGAATTGAAACAGTATTAACCCTCTACCAGAATCAACTCAAACAGGGGGTAGAAGTCATCAGAAACTATCAAGAATTACCGCCGATTTGGTGCTACCCCGATGAACTGAATCAAGTTTGGACAAACTTAATTCACAATGCCGTGCAAGCGATGAGTAATCGGGGAACCTTAAAAATTGATGTGACTCAGCAAGAAAGATTTATCAAAGTCCAGATTACCGATAGTGGCTGTGGGATACCCGAAGAAATTATGCCCCGAATATTTGAGCCATTCTTTACAACAAAACCCCCTGGAGAAGGCAGCGGCTTGGGATTGGATATTGTCAAAAAAATCGTTGAAAAACATCAGGGAAAAATTGCAGTTTCCTCCCTGACGGGTCAAACAACATTTACCGTGTTTTTACCAATAAATTTCAACGAGAATCCTAGCCTTGCTTAAGCCAGGGATTTGATGCTAGAGTCTTAGCTATATCCATTTGAAACAGGAAGCCAACAATGCCTAAGTCAGCCATTATATGCGTAGATGATGAGGTCACTGTCTTAGAAAGCCTTGAAATCGAACTGCAAAAAGCATTTAAGAATCAATATCTGTATGAATTTGCTGAAAGTGCTGATGAGGCTTTAGAGGTAATTGAGGAATTAATCGAAGATAGCGTAAACATTGTAGTGATTGTATCCGATTGGTTGATGCCGGGAATGAAAGGCGATGAACTGTTAATTTTAATTCATCATAGATTTCCAGAGGTGACTACTATTTTATTAACTGGACAAGCAGATAGAGAAGCAGTGGAACGTGCTATCAACGAAGCGAAGATCCATGCTTACTTGACCAAACCCTGGAATACTAAAGAATTAATTGAAACCATTCGATCTGGACTCTCAAAATCATGAAAAAGCCCGCAATTATCTGCGTAGATGATGAACTAACTATCCTGGAAAGTCTGGAACGAGAGCTGCGAATATCTTTCGCGGGTAAATATACGATAGAAACAGCAGAAGGAGGGGAAGAAGCTTTAGAAATATTGGATGAATTGCTAGAAAATAAATATGAAGTTCCTTTGGTCATCTCCGATCAGATTATGCCCGGTATGAAAGGAGATGAGTTATTAAAAATTGTTCGGCAAAAATCACCTAAAACCGTGACAATAATGCTCACGGGTCAAGCCAATATAGAAGCAGTTATCAATGCAATTAACCAGGCAAATTTATATCGTTATATTGCCAAGCCCTGGGAAGCAGAAGACTTAAAATTAACCGTAGAAAAAGCAATTGATAGCTATTTTCAGGAGAAAAAGCTAGCCGAACAAAATGCAAAACTTCAGGAAATGAATCAATTGCTGGCGCGATTAAACAGCGAACAAGCCGCGCTAATTGCCCAACTGCAAGAAAATGAAAATCGCTTGAAACAGTTTTTAGAAGCGATGCCAATCGGCGTTGCTGTTTTGGATACACAAGGCAAACCTTACTACATTAATCGGCAGGCAAAAGAATTATTGGGTAAAGGAGTTGTGCCTGGTATAACCTTGGAGCAATTATCAGAGGTTTATCAAGTTTATCAAGCAGGTAAAGACCAGCAGTACCCAACTGAAAAGTTGCCGATTATCCAGGCGTTGAATGGCAAAAGCGTCACCGCTGACGATCTAGAAGTTCGCCAAGGTGACAAGATTATACCCCTAGAAGTTTACGCAACGCCTATTTATGATTCCCAGTCAGAAATTGCCTATGCAATTAACACGCTAAAAGACATTACGGAACGGAAACAAGCAGAAGAAGACCGGGCAAAATTTATTTCAGAACTGTTTGAACTCAATTGCAATTTGGAACTGGCGCTGTACGCTGAATCGGAATTAGCCAATGCGGCTAAACGGTTTGTACCGAATGAATTTCTTTCCTTGTTGGGACACCAAAGCTTGGTGGATGTGAAATTAGGCGATGCGGTGCAGCAAGAAATGTCGGTGCTGTTTTCCGATATTCGCAACTTCACGACGCTTTCTGAAAGCATGACTCCCCAGGATAATTTTAAATTTATTAATTCTTATCTATCGACGATGGAACCTGCGATCGCTCAAAATCATGGGTTTATTGATAAATATATTGGCGATGGAATTATGGCACTGTTTAGCGGCGGTGCGGATGATGCTGTCAAAGCAGGAATTAACATGTTACAACGCCTCGAAGATTATAATCAAAATCGCATCAGAGCGGGCTATGCACCCATTCGCATCGGCATTGGAATTAATACCGGGTCTTTGATGCTGGGAACTGTTGGGGGACAAAGACGGATGGATGGGACGGTGATTAGCGATGCGGTGAATTTAGCCTCGCGGGTGGAAAATTTGACAAAAGCTTATCAAGCGCCAATGTTAATTACTCACCAAACATTTGTACAATTGAATCAATCCCATCAATATGCAATTCGCCTGATCGACCGCGTCCAAGTTAAAGGAAAATCAGAATTAGTGACTGTTTATGAAGTGTTTGAAACCGAACGTCCAGATATTAAAGAGGGCAAGTTAGCAACTTTACCAATATTTTTAGAAGCTTTGTCTAACTATAGTTCAGGAAAATTGAGAGAAGCGGAACAACTGTTTGCAGATTGTTTGCGCCAAAACCCGCTGGATAAAGTCGTGCAAATTTATCTAAAACGCTGTCAAGAACCTGGTACGGTAACGCCAATTTACTCTGAATCTAACTTGAGGGGAGTTTGTGGAAATGGACGGAGCGATTCTGCTTCGGAGACGCTGCGCGAACGCAACGAGCAAGTTATATCAAATCCCGTTGCATCGGAATGATCGGCCTTTCTGGGTAATTGCTAATTGCTAATTGCTAATTGCAAGAAAAGCCCCTACAGGTCGTAATTCCGATGCCTAAGGAAACGATATTAATGGAAATCCGTAATAGTCTGCACAGGCAAATCACCTTTGTTTCTCTGAAAAATCGTCGGTTTGTTAACTAGAGATCCCAGCTTGAAACTTTGGTGATAGGAACGCCCTTGCGTAAGTCCTGATTACCTACCTTCTTCTTTTCTCTTCCCTTCCCGGTTCTGCGTATTTTGCGGTTCCTTATAACAATAACTCATGGTAAAATGAATAGAAAAACTAACCATAAAAACCCATGACAAAATACATTGCTGCCATCGATTCTGGAACAACCAGCACCCGCTTCATTATTTTTGAAAAAGCTGGAAAAATTGTGACTTTCGCTCAAAAAGAACACGAACAAATTTATCCTAACCCCGGATGGGTAGAACACAGCCCAACCGAAATTTGGGAACGCACGCAAACGGTTATCGATGAAGCTTTAGACCGAGGAAATATCGCGCCTCAAGAGATTACCGCCATCGGCATTACGAATCAGCGCGAAACAATTGTAGTCTGGAATCGACACACGGGAAAACCTTACTATAACGCCATAGTTTGGCAAGATACCCGCACCGATAATATCTGTAACGAATTAGCTCAAAATGGGGGAATAGACCGTTTCCGCGCCCAAGTTGGGTTACCACTTGCCACCTATTTTAGCGGCCCTAAAATTAAGTGGATGTTAGATAATATAACAGGTTTGCGCGCAGCAGCTTTATCCGGGGATGCTATTTTTGGCAACATCGATACATTTTTAATTTGGCATTTGTCCGGCGGTACTCAAGGGGGATTGCACATTACCGACGTCACCAATGCCAGTCGCACTATGCTGATGAATTTAGCCACCTTGGAGTGGGATAAGGAAATTTTGGAAATTCTGGACATTCCGCAGCAGATGCTACCAGAAATTCGCCCTTCTTCCCAAGTTTACGGTCATGTTGTTGGTCGGTTAGCGGGAGTACCTATTGCGGCAGATTTAGGCGACCAACAGGCGGCGTTAGTTGGGCAAACTTGTTTCGCTCCTGGTGAGGCTAAAAACACCTATGGTACGGGTTGTTTTATGTTATTAAATACAGGCAATGAGCAGATTGCTTCTGCGCGTGGGTTGCTGACTACTGTGGCGTACAAAATGGGGGATGAACCTGCGGTTTATGCTTTGGAGGGGAGCGTTGCGATCGCAGGCGCATTGGTACAATGGTTGCGGGATAACTTGGGCATGATTTCCACTAGCGCAGAAGTCGAAGCGCTGGCTAATTTAGTAGAAGATAACGGCGGAGTTTATTTTGTGCCAGCATTTTCGGGACTATTTGCCCCCTATTGGCGTGCTGATGCGAGGGGTGCAATTGTGGGACTCACCCGCTACGTGCAAAAAGGTCATATTGCTAGGGCGGTTTTAGAAGCAACTGCATGGCAAACGAGGGAAATTTTAGATGCAATGGAACAAGATTCAGGAGTGAAATTAACCGCGCTTAAAGTCGATGGCGGCATGGTGGGAAATGAAACTTTGATGCAGTTTCAGAGCGATGTTTTAGGCGTGCCGGTGATTCGTCCTTTAGTAGCAGAAACTACAGCGCTGGGAGCCGCTTATGCAGCGGGTTTGGCAACGGGTTTTTGGAGTAGCATCAACGAGTTGCAAAATAATTGGGGAGTCGATAAAGTTTGGGAGCCTAATATGATGGTTGATGTGCGGGAAGCTAAGTATGCACAGTGGAAAAAGGCCGTTACTAAAACATTTGATTGGGTGTAGGTTTGTTTATTTAGATCTTGCGCCTACCCGCTTACCCGCCTGGGAATAAATTCCCAGGCTAATAGCTAAAGTCCACTCAAGTGGACTAAAACTTTTCTCCAGTCGTCTTTAGACGACTTCGCCTCTCGCCTCGTTACCAGGCTCCAGCCTGGTCGCCTCGTTACCAGGCTCCGGCCTGGTAACGCATTGGTCGCCTCGTTACCAGGCTCCGGCCTGGTAACGCATTGGTCGCCTCGTTACCAGGCTCCGGCCTGGTAACGCATTGGTCGCCTCGTTACCAGGCTCCGGCCTGGTAACGCATTGGTCGCCTCGTT
>NZ_BLAY01000088.1 GCF_020521235.1 Microseira wollei NIES-4236
AGTGGAAAATCTTCGCCTTTTGGGCAAAGACTATTGATGTTCCCTGGGATATCAACATTGGTCGTCGGGGCACGGCAGTGGAAAATCTTCGCCTTTTGGGCAAAGACTATTGATGTTCCCTGGGATATCAACATTGGTCGTCGGGGCACGGCAGTGGAAAATCTTCGCCTTTTGGGCAAAGACTATTGATGTTCCCTGGGATAATTAATCTACATCCGCATGGGCATAGCGCCGATAGAGGAAGTCTAAAGCGTAGTTGCGGAGGTCGTAGTAAGTTTGGTCTTCCATAATTTTCTCGCGCTCGCGGGGACGCTCAAATGGAATATCCAAAACTTCACCAATTTTAGCCGCTGGGCCGTTGGTCATCATTACGAGGCGATCTGCCAAGTACAGCGCTTCATCGATATCGTGGGTAATCATTAATACCGTGACCCGATGTTCGCGCCAGATGGCTAACAGTTCATCTTGCAATTCTTCCTTGGTTAAGGCATCGAGAGCGCCGAAGGGTTCGTCTAGAATTAGCACTTGGGGACGAATAGCCAAGGCGCGGGCGATCGCCACCCGTTGTTTCATCCCGCCGGATAATTGGGTGGGACGCTTGTACATTGCTTCTCCCAGTCCGACCATTTCCAGATGTTCGCGTGCGATCGCAGTTTTCTCGGCTTTGGATTTTTCCGGATATACTTCGTCTACGGCTAAGTAAACATTATCAAACGCGGTCATCCAAGGCAGCAAACAGTAATTTTGAAACACTACCATGCGGTCGGGTCCCGGTTCGGTAATGCGCCGCGAAAGCAGTCGCACTTCTCCCGTCGTCGGTGTTTGGAACCCGGATACCATGTTCAACAGGGTGGATTTACCGCAGCCAGAGTGACCGATTAAGCAGATAAATTCGCCTTCGTAAACTGTTAAGTCAATTCCATCCAATACAACGGCAGGGCCTTTGGGCGTGGGATAAACTTTAGTGACGCTATCGATTACTAAAAATGGGTCTTTTTTCCGTACCGATTGCTGTTTTTTTAAGGCTGTTTGAGTGCTGTTGAATGTTTGCATGGTTATCAATAAGGGACTAGGGGATAGGGAGTGGGGAGGCTTACTCGTTTGGCTAGGGAAGAATATCTATTTATTGAACCGCCAAGAAGCCAAGGACGCCAAGAAAGAAGAAACGAAGAAGATAGGTAATGTTGTGGCGCACTGGGAGTGGGAGTGGAAAAATAATTTCTTTCCCTGGCCTTTAGCCCCTTCTACGCTGCTTGAGAATCGACTAAAATTTCTTCAACGTTGAATTCGCGTTTGATTTCTAAGCGTTTGAGATAGCCTAGCGGATCGTCAGGATTAAATACAACGCCGTCGAACAGGGTAAAGGGTTTGCGATCTGGTTCCATATCGGACCAATTTAATTGGCGCGCTGCTTCGCCGTATAAGTCTACCCGGCGTACTCGTTCGAGAATTTCGATCCAATTTTTCGGGAAGGCGGTAATTCCCCAACGGGCGAGTTGAGTTAATATCCATAACCCTTCGGCGCGACCCGGACAATTAGTATTCTCGAAGTGGAATTGGTTGAAACGCGGCATTAGTTGGGGCGGCGCACCCGTACCCCGGTGATAGTATCCTAAGAAACCTGGGCGAATATATTCGGCGGGAACACCGACATATTGGGGTTGAGTTAGCCATTGCATAATCTCTTCCCGATTGCGGCGATCTTCGCAGTATTCGCAAGCTTCTAAAATTGCTTTAACGAGGGCGATGTGCAGGTGAGGGTTATAATTTGCCCACTCTTCCCTTACTCCCAGTACTTTTTCCGGGTTTCCGGGCCAAATATCCAGGTCGGTGGCGATAACGAAACCCAATCCTTCGTAAACGGCACGACAGTTCCAAGGTTCGCCGACGCAGTAGCCGTCGATGTTTCCCTCTTTGAGTTGGTTGACCATTTCTGGTGGGGGAACGACGACTAAGTTTACATCGCGGTCGGGGTCAATTCCACCTGAAGCCAGCCAGTAGCGCAGCATCAGGTTGTGCATCGAACATTCGTGAACGACGGCGAGGGTGTAAACTTTATCCGTTGATTGTGCGATCGCGCGTTTAAAATCGCTTAATGTCCGCACCCCTTGTTGGTAGAATCTATCGCTTAAGGTAATCGCGTTACCGTTGCGGCTGAGAACCATCGCTGTAGAGGTGGCTACGGGTGCGTTGCCAAAAAGGCCCAACGTCATTGCCAGAGGCATTGCCGTCACCATTTGGGCAGCGTCTAGGCGTCCCGTGGCGACACCCTCTGCGATCGCATCCCAGTTACTTTCCCGCACCAAATCGACTTCTTCTATCCCATGTTTTTTAAAGAAACCTTTTTCTTTAGCGACTACAAACGGCGCGCAATCTGTTAAAGGCAAAAAGCCAATGGCTAATTTGACTTTCTCTAATTCGCTGCCACCTTTAGAAACTTTGCGGACAACTTCTTTAGTTTCCTTGACAGATGTTACACTTGCTGGTTTAGTTTCCTTGACAGGCGTTGCACTTGCAGCTGCAGCTTGTTTGGCCTTGCGTCGTTTATCCCGCTTTTGCTGGTTGAGGAAATTAATTAATTCCGCCCGCATCCGATAATAATCGGGATGATTAACCACTTCCAAACGATGGCGAGGGCGGGGAATATTCACTTCTAAAATTTGACCGATGTGGGATTCTGGCCCATTAGTTAACATCACAATGCGGTCGGATAATAGCAGCGCTTCGTCCACATCGTGGGTAACCATGACCGAGGTAACGTGACTTTCCTGGCAAATTTGCATCAGCTGTTCTTGCAAGTTACCCCGCGTTAAAGCATCCAACGCACCGAAGGGTTCGTCTAAGAGTAATAGTTTAGGACGGATGGAAAGGGCGCGCGCGATCGCTACCCGTTGTTTCATCCCCCCCGATAATTGTCCCGGTCGTTTATCGGCGGCGTGGCGCAGTCCCACCATATCGATACTTTGCTCGATAATTCCGCGTCTTTCCCCTTTCGCCTGCGATCCATATACTTCATCAACTGCCAATTCAATATTTTCCCGTACCGTCAACCAAGGCAGCAACGAATAGTTTTGGAATACTACCATGCGATCCGGTCCCGGTTCGGTCACTTGGCGACCTTCTAAAATCACGCCGCCGTGACTTGGTCTATCCAAACCGGCAATAATATTGAGCAGGGTTGATTTACCGCAACCAGAGTGACCAATTAAGGAGATAAACTCGCCTTTACGAATCTTGAGTTCGATATTCTTAAGGGCGATATACTTGCCGCCATTAGCCAGGGGGAATACGCGGTCAATGTGATCGACTTCTACGAAGAAAGACATGGTAATTGCTAATTGCTAATTGCTAATTGATAATTGCGTTCGTAGTAGGCGCTGCAGCGCCTACTACGAACTACTTATGTTCTTGCGGTACGATAATGCTGCCGATGAAGCTAACTAACCTGTCTAGTAGTAGACCGACGACCCCTACGTAAATCAGCGCGATAATAATTTGGGACAACAGCGAGTTGTTGTAAGCATCCCAGATAAAGAAACCAATTCCTACACCACCGACTAACATTTCAGCCGCAACAATTGCCAACCAGGATAAACCAATTCCTATTTTCAGCCCGGTAAAGATGTAGGGAACCGAAGCGGGCAAAACGATCTTCAAGAAATACTTATGAGTTTTTAGACGCAAAACCCTGGCGACGTTTCTGTAATCTTGCGGAATGTTCTGTACGCCAACGGTTGTGTTAATCAGAATCGGCCAAATCGCCGTAATAAAAATTACAAAGATTGCGGAAGGATTGCTTTGTTGAAAGGCGGCGAGAGAAATCGGCAACCAAGCGAGGGGAGGAATGGTACGCAGCACTTGGAAAAGTGGGTCTACGGCGCGAAAAACGAAGTCATTAACGCCAATAACGATACCCAAAGCGATGCCAACAATAGCAGATAAAGAAAAGCCAATTGCTACCCGTTGCAAGCTGGCGAAGACTTGCAAAGCCAAGCCTTTATCGGTGCCGCCGTTATCAAAGAAAGGATTGATGATGTAAGGGTCCCACGTATCGGCGATTACTTGCATCGGGCCTGGTAAGCCTTTGGAACCGGGAGGACAGAGAATTTGCCAGACAATCGCAAAGAATGCAATCGCTACAATTGGCGGCAGGACATATTTATTGTTTTTCTTGAACCAACTACCCAACAATTGCTGGGGATTGTTGTTAGTTGAATATCTGCGATCGCTTCTAGCAGTCATGAAACCCTCCAAATTATCAGCCGTCAGTTCTTAGTTTGTCTTCCTAGTTCCCAGGCTCCTGCCTGTCTTCCTAGTTCCCAGGCTCCTGCCTGGGAACTCTATTTTAGAGGCTCTGCCTCGCCTATCTTAGTAACTAATTAAGCCTTTTTAATCTTGAGACTTGCCAAATAAGCTGCGGGGTTTTCCGGATCGAAAGTAACGCCATCAAAGAAAGTTTCGACGCCGCGAGAAGGACTGGTAGGAATTTCTGCCGCCGGTACGCCCATTTCTTGAGCGGCTGCTCTCCACAAATCTTCCCGGTTTACTTTATCAACCAATTCCTTAGTATTAGTATTGGCAGGAATATTGCCCCAGCGAATATTTTCAGTCAAGAACCACAAATCGTGACTCTTATAAGGATAGGAAGCATTATCTGCCCAGAACTTCATCCGCAAGTCGCTTGCTTGCAGTGGGGGACGACCATCGCCGTAATCAATGTTGCCTTTAGCGCGTTCGATAATATCTGCTGCCGGTACTTTAAACCACTTCGCTTGCGACAGAATTTGGCACATTTCTTCTTTATTTTCCGTCTTTTCGCACCACTGTTGCGCTTCCATGACGGCTTTTAAAACCGCCTTCGCTGCTTTGGGATGTTTATCCACCCAATCTGCGCGCATGGTAAAAGCTTTTTCGGGATGGTTTTTCCACAGTTCTCCGGTTACCAATGCGGTGTAACCAACTTGCTGATTAACCAGTTGCGCGTTCCAAGGTTCCCCTACGCAAAACGCTTCCATATTTCCCGTTTTCATATTCGCCACCATTTGGGGCGGTGGAACGGGAATTACCGAAACTTCTTGGTCTGGATTAATGCCATTAGCTGCTAACCAGTAGCGCATCCACATGTCGTGAGTACCGCCGGGAAACGTAATGGCAACTTTCAGTTCGTCTTTACCGCTGGATTTGGCTTGCGAGAATGCATCTTTGAGAGCTTTAGCTTCTAAGCCAATCTTGGCATCTTTGTAAGTATTGCCAATAGAAATCGCCTGACCGTTTGTATTTAACCTTGCCAAAATGTACATCGGTATAGCTTGCTTGGTCTTGGTTTGACCCAAGGTCATAAAGTAAGGCATGGGGGTTAGAATGTGCGCCCCGTCGATACCGCCGCCAGTGGAACCAATTTCTAAGTTATCGCGAGTAACGGGCCAAGATGCTTGCTTGAGAACTTCTACATCCTTCATCCCATACTTGTCAAACAACCCCTTTTCTTTGGCAATAATTAGGGGTGCAGAGTCGGTCAGCGCGATATATCCCAGTTTGGCTGTCGTGACTTCTGGGGCGTCGGCGGCGCTGACGTTGGTAGCCACGACTGGACTAGAAGTTGCCGCCGGTGCATTGTTAGCAGCAGGCGTATTGTTGGCGGTAGTATTATTCCCTGAAGTACAGCCGTGGGCAAACAGAGTCCCTGCTGCTGTTGCCCCTGCGGTGATGATGAATTTGCGTCTGGAAAACTTGGTCATTTTTCTTTACCTGTACGATAGTTGGTTTCTTTCCGGCTGAGCTTCCCCTGTCTAGAGGGTATGAAGTTGCATCTGATAGCAAGTTAGTATTCGTTTTGGCTTTCTGCAAGCGGGTAATACTTTTACTCTGCATCTTAGACAAATTAAATCGATGGATGGGGTATTACCTTTAGCAGAAAGCGTCGTATTTGTAAATAGTTTTGCTAGTAGGTTGCGTTTAGGTACGTTATCACTTGGGGTTACGCTTACTGAACAGCTATTGAGTTTTGTTAAGTAAAACCGGCTTCGGCTCCTCCTTGGTGTCTAATTAAGCCATCGCTGAATTGATTGTTTCGTATCTTTAGTTACAAATTATTGCAATAAATGAAGTTTAGGCATATATGTTATGCAATTTTGACATATATAATTCTTGAGAAAGATTGACCAAAGAGGCAGAGGTCGAGGGGCAGGTGGGCAAAAGGTGCTCCAGGGGAATTTGAATGTAAATTCTCCCCATCTCCCCATCTCCCCATCTCCCCATCTCCTTTTGCCCCTCTGCTTTTTTTTCACCCAGGGGAATTGGTAAAGTTGAATTTAGAAGCGCTGAGAGTTTTTTATGGATCGTCGTAGCTTTCTGGGCTGGGTGGGTGTGGGTTGGGTAGCCAGTTCGCTGCCGGTAGCACTTGCCGCCTGTTCCTCTAACAACACCGATACTCAAGCACAAACAAATAACACCGCCACGGACACACCCGTAGCCAGTTCTCCCCGCAGCGATCGCTTTGTCGTCGTCGGTACGGTTGCGGATTTAACTCAGAAAGGTCAAATCCTGAACAAGCAATCTGGCGTTGGCCCGGTTTTAGTTGTCCGTAACCCTGCTGCTGCTAACCAACTTGTGGCGGTTAATCCCACCTGTACCCACTTACGCTGCACGGTAGATTGGAAGTCCCAGCCAAGGGAGTTTGTCTGTCCTTGTCACGGTTCTAAATTCGCCACCAATGGCACCGTTGTCACAGGTCCAGCGGATAAGCCGCTAAAAACTTACCAAGCCAAGATTGAAGGTAATTCAGTTTTGGTCAGCTCCAGCTAGATCAACCACCAAATATGATCAAACAGCATGGTTTCCATGCATAATAAGAATCGCAAAAGTCATTCAGTAGTAAAAGTTACAAAAACCAACTGGGAGAACCGAATATGGTGTTTGCAGTAAAACATCAAGTACGTCGAGCAACAGCGGAATTAACGCCTGTGGACAAGAAGGAGCCGACTCCCTTGGCTGAAGCAGGAAATAAACGTCAAAACAAGCGAGTTAGAGAGCTATGCGTGTTTTGAGTCAGTTTTGTGTTGCACCTACTCCAAGCCCTCCGATTGACAAGGCGATCGCCTCCTATGAAAGGGGCGATTTTTTATTAAAATCCAACTCGCTCAAATAAATAAGGATCATGTTGAACGTTCTAGAACAGGCTGCTTGTGCTGTTGAGCAAAAGAATTGGTCTTTGCTCAACCAATGCCTGCAACAACTGCCGGTGAAGAGAAACAGTGCAGGCGCACCTGGGGGGGAACAGCAAGCCTTACCTGATATAAATTTACTGCTAACTTTAGCGTTAGAAATTCTGGAAACCGGGGATTTTCACCAACGTTGGGAAGTTGCGAAGGTTTTCCCTCGACTGGGGAGTTTTGCGATTGCTCCTTTAGTAGATATTTTGGCAGACGAAGCCGAAGAAGATCGGGAGTTACGCTGGTTCGCTGCTCGCATTTTAGGCGATTTCCACGCTCCAGAAGCGATCGCGGCTTTGGTAAACGTTCTCAAAACTGACCATAGCGAAGATTTAACCGCAATGGCAGCAGCGGCGTTAGCGAGTCTCGGTGCATCGTCAAAAAATGCTACCGCTTTTCGCTTAGCAATCGACGCTTTGACGGATATGCTGGGGCGAGACGAAACCAGAGCTTTGGCAGTGAAAGCGCTTTCCCACATCCGCCACTCGGAAACCATTACACCCCTGCTCAGTGTTATCCGAGATAAAGAAGTAGCAGTTAGAACAACAGCTCTAGAAGCGCTCGCCAGCTTTCACGACGATCGCATTCCGCCGGTTTTGTTAGACGCGCTCAAAGATACCGCAGCGCCAGTCAGGCGGGAAGCCACCATCGGTTTGGGTTTAAGGGCGCAATTGCAAGAAGAATTAAAATTGGTGGCGCAGTTGAGCGAGCAACTTTGGGACTTGAATCTGGAAGTTTGCAACGCAGCTGCTATTGCCTTGGGGCGCATGGGAACAGACGCCGCCGCCGATGCTTTGTTTGCCGTGCTGCGAAAGGGAACCGCGCCGCTATCGTTACAAGTTCAAATTGTGCGAAGTCTCGGCTGGATCGAGACGCCAAAGTCGCTAATTTATTTGCAACAAGCGATCGCACAGCGGAATGGATCGCAGGATCGCAGGGGTGCAGGGGTGCAGGGGTGCAGGGGAGAATTACCAACGCCTGATGTCCCAGGGGATATTGACTTAGTTTGCCAGGAAATTATCGCGGTTTTGGGGCGCGTAGAAAAGCCAGATGTAGTACGGCTCGCTGCTAAGATTTTGCTCGATGCCTTGAATTCTAACTATCCGAAGATTCAACATCCTAGACTGAAACAAGCCTTGGCAACGAGTTTGGGGCATCTGAAAGATCCGGCGGCGATTGATTCGCTAATTCAAATGTTGGCAGATGGGGATGAGGGTGTAAAATGGCACGCCATCGCAGCGTTAAAAAAGTTCTCTGGGGTCGCGCCAAAATTAGAGGCTCTGGTCGCTAATCATAATTTGACCCCCGCGCTCAAACAAGGGATTGCAATCGCTCTGGAGCATCTCAGATTTTAGATTGGGTAATTGGTAATTGCTAATTGCTCATTGCTAATTGGTAAGTTCCCCCCTGCTCACCTGCTGAATTTGCGTAATTCCTGATGTAGTACAATCTGCCAGCCCGCAATGGAAACCCAAAAAGCTCCCAGTGGGTGGGAGCTTTTTATTGACTATTAGCACTTACGCAAATCACCAAAGTTTCTCTGAAAAATCGTTGGTTTGGGAACTAGAGATCCAGGTCGAAACTTTGGTGATAGCCACGCGCTTGCGTAAGTCCTGTACCTGTTCCCCAATTAAATCCAAAAATCTGGTTCCATAGTGCTGAATTTCCCAAAAAATTGCCTGTTGTGCTACTGATATCATGTTTGGTTGCATCGGTTGTATATAGTCGATTGTGCGAAAAGCTGTTTTTTTCCCTCCCATCTGCCCAAGAGATCGCCTGCTCAAGAGCTCACCCTAAGCCTAACGCTACCGAAGCAAGCGGACATGATATGATTTGTAGACCCGAAATGTCTTGATAATTTCCCAAATTCCCGGCACTTTCCAGAGGGCTAACAAAACTGGTATCTTGTTCGAGAAAGTGAGATTGGTTAGCCCAATTATCCATCTGTGATGCACAATCCTGGCTCTTCCGTACTCTGGTTGATAAGTTTTACTAATTTATTTGGGTTGGGGCTATAACTAAAAAGGCTGAAATGCTGATCTAGTAAGATATTGAGTCTAAAAAGCCTGAAAAAATCTTAGCTAGTTTTAAGGCTAGTGGCATTTGAGATTCTTGTGGGGTGGGCATCTTGCCCGCCTCTGCATTCGATTTAGATGCCAACCAATGCTGGTTTTTTCATCATTAAATAAAATCAAAAAAAATTTACAGGACTTACGCACGACGCTCCTAGAAACCCGGTTTCTTTGCGTAAGTCCTGATTTATCAAAACTGACGCAAAGAAGTTGAACAGAAGAGAACTTTGTTCTCCTCTGTTCAACCTTAAATGTTCGGCTTTAGGCGGGTAGCCCTAATTAGAACAGTCAGTCAGTCCCATCGACATTAGTCTCACTAAAGTTGACCAGCGTGATAGTATTTCCGGTGCCAAAGACTGCACTGGAAATAATCGTATTCACCCCACTCTGAGTGACTGTCAAAGCATCAAAGGTGGTAGTAAATGCCTTCAGGTCGATGTAATCTACACCATTCTCAAAGCTGGGAATCTGGTCTAGGCCAAATCCGCTCTCGAAGATGAAGGTATCGAGATCTGCACCACCATCGAGGATGTCATCGCCAGCACCACCTGTCAGGAAGTCTTTGTCAGCACCACCATAGAGGCTGTCATTGCCAGCTTGCCCCAACAAGGCGTCTTCGCCAGCTTCACCATTGAGGATATCGGCATCAGCACCGCCATCGAGCGTATCCTTTTCGGCTCCGCCACTCAGGGTATCGTTGCCACTGTCACCAAACAGGTTATCTTCTTTGATTCCACCTGTGAGGATATCGGCATCAGCACCACCGTCGAGAGAATTCTTTTCGTCGCCACCCGTGAGGCTGTCATTGCCAGCGCCGCCTTCCAGGGTGTTTTCGCCGTCTCCACCTTGTAGCGTATCGTTACCGATGCCGCCAATCAGCGTATTCTTGCCGAAGCCAATTCCGATCAAGCTGTCATTGCCATCACCGCCGTCGATGTTGGTATCGCCTGTTGAACCTGTAATCGTATCATTGCCGCCGAGACCATTAATCGAACTGACTTTTTCTAGTTGGGTTGCCGAGAAATCTAGGATGTTGGCAGTGGCATCGCCAACGATCGCCTGTTCCAGACCACCCACATCTGCGCTGATGCGCTCAATGTTGTTCGTCGAGTTCCAGCTAGCGATTTTCAGGTCACCCGTACCAATGTTTTCTACAGTATCGACACCATCACCGCCGTTGAGCGCTTCACCAGCAGCGAGTCCTTCATTGCCAACTTGAATCGTGTCGTCACCCGCACCCGCAGAAGCTGTATCAACACCGTCGGCGAGAATGATCACATCTTTCTGGTCGCCGCCAATAATCGAGTCATTCCCTGCCCCACCATCGAGGGTATTATCTCCATCGCCGCCCGTCAAAGTATCGTTGCCATCACCCCCAATCAGGGTATTTTTGCCGGTTCCAGCACCCGTGAGGATATCGTTATCAGCACCGCCATCAAGAAGATTATCGCTATCGCCTCCGGTGATGGTGTCCTTGCCGATCCCACCTTCGATGGTACTCTTGCCACTGCCACCCGTCAGGCTGTCATTGCCACTGCCACCAAAGATTTCGCTATCGCCAGCGCCTCCAGTGATGGTGTCGTTGCCAGCAACGCCGTCAACAAAGTCAACATTGAGCAGGTTAGTTGCCGAGAAATCGAGCAAGTTATCGACATTAACGCCTTCTTCAAATCCAACAATTGCCAAAGGCGCGGTGGGAGTTATACCTGCATTAATCGTTTCGATGTTGTTGGAGGCACTCCAGTTAGCAATTTCGAGGTTGCCAGTACCGATGTTGACGAGTGTGTCAGCATCCGCACCACCATCTAGCACATCCCCAAAAGAAATGCCTTCAGCACCCACCTGAATTATGTCGTTGCCAGCACCGCTGGCAACGGTATCGGCCCCTGCTCCACCATTGAGCGTATCAGCGCCATCGGGTCCATTCAGTACATCGTTGCCAGCCCCACCGCTCAGTAGATCTTCCAGGAGCGTACCGCTCAGCGTGTCATGGAAGGCAGAACCAATCACCGCTTCAATTCCAGAGACGGTATCGCTGCCTCCCTGACCGTCCCTAGCGGTGGTGCTATTCAAATCGACGGATACGCCAACAGCAGCGGTGCTGTAATCGACGACATCAACGCCATCACTTCCCGCGATGATGTCATTTCCAGCGCCACCTTTGAACAGGTTGTCATTCTCATCACCATTAAGCGTGTCATTACCAGCGCCGCCATAGACATGGGAAAAATTAGTCAGGGTGTCGTTGCCAGATTCAGTGCTGGTCGCTGTGCCCGCTACTAGATCGACGAAAACTGCCGCTGTGTTTGCGCTGTAGTCTACGGTGTTGATCAGTTCACCTGGCAGAATCAACCCTTCCGTATCATCGCCATACAGGTCATCATCGCCAGCACCGCCAGTGACGATGTCATTACCATCACCGCCCGCGAGAGTGTCGTTGCCGCTGCTACCAACGATAACGTCATCAAACTCACTAGCGGAGATGGTATCGTTTCCAGTCAAATCAGGGAGAGGATCTCCAGCAGAATATGGCACACCATCAATCTCCACCTGGTCAGAGATGAAAGTAGGTGTAATTCTGTCGCTCAACTCGGTTCCCATAATTGTAGCCATGTTGACTATTCTCCTGATTTAGGTTTTGTTTCAATCAAACCAAGTCAAAGTTGCCAGTCTCTTGGCATTTGCACAGCGAAAGAAAGCTGATTTCAGAAGCCAGACAATCACAAGATATTCACCAATGTTCCTACAAAAGAGGCGTCCGTAAATTGGGGTTTCCGCTGCTATGTCACACCACTTTATAAAAGTTACACCATCCACAGTAATGCTCTTGTTGTATTGCCGGTTTTTTTGACTTTTTGCTGTCAGTTATTCTCCCACCATTATCACCTAACAACAGACTTCTTTTTTCGGTTATTTAACCCTCGATTACTCCTTTATTTAACTGGCATAAATTTTGTTTTTTAAGGATTCTGATAGGTTTTTTATAACATCTCAAAATTTAATTAATTTCAACATCGCAGAAAATCCTATATAAGCTACCTTTTTGCGCGGATTAAATTCCCAGAATAGGTGCTATTTATTGACTTAAAAAGTGAGATGTAATTTCATATTTTTGCCAAAAATATAAAGGCAAACAGAACTAAAAAATCCGCAGCATTTTTTGGCAATAACTTGACTAGCGAATCTTGATCCAGTTACTTCAAGGAGTTAGTTTCGCTAAAGTTTTGCCAGATGCGAACGCTTGCCTGGAACGACCTCTGATCCGAAATCCGGTTCAATAATCCCGTTTTTAAACGAACCGCCATAGACAGGAAGTGGCTTCCCGTAGGGTAGACGCCATAGACGCTTTCAGAGGCGCACCCGTTGGGTAGAACACCAAGAAGAAGAGGAAGAAGAGCAGAGGGGTTGTCGAGCCGGATTTGGGATGAGGCGTCGGGAAATTGTGGTGTCCGCTGCTATGGCACACCACTCCAATTTGCTCATGGATCTAAAGGATGCCCAAGTTTGACGGATGGAAGAAACCAACTCTGGAAACTCAAATCTTGAGAAACCGCCTTGATCAGAATTAAGTCGGTTTTAGACGAACAGGAAGTCAGCAGCAGTGAGGTCTGTTACACCAGCAACAGTAATGCTATTGCCAGCACCAAACGCTGTAGCAGTGATAATCGAATTGCCACCACCGACACTAATGGATAAATTGCTAAAGCTAATGCCAAAGCTGATCAGATCGATCTTGTCAGCGCCATTTCTGAAGTCATTAACAGTATCGGCTCCAAATCCGCTGGAGAATATCAGTCGGTCGGCTCCACCCTCACCATTGAGCGTGTCATTACCAGCTCGACCAACGAGCCTATCCTCTCCGTCTCCACCCAGGAGACGATCGTTGCCAGCACCGCCATCAAGGTAATCATTCCCACCTTCACCATTGAGGGTATCAGCGCCGTCGTTGCCAAAGATGTTATCGTTGTCGCCAGCGCCGGTCAGAATGTCAGCACCTGAGGTTCCTACATAAAGAGCGATCGCATTCGTTGCCGTTGCCCCCGTGAAATCGGCGTTGGTCAAGTCAACTTTGGTGAAGTTGGCATTGGACAAGTTGGCATTGGTGAAGTTGGCACCAACCGCTGAACCATCCACAAAGTTGATGCCGCTCAGGGTTGCACCCGTCAGGTTAGCGCCATCCAGATCTGCCTTCTCGAGAGAAGCACCGCTCAGGGTTGCACCCGTCAAGATCGCATTGTTGAGGCTGGCTTCTGTGAGATCCGCTGCGGTGAGATTTGCTGCCACCAGGAGAGTCGATCCATTGCCCTGTGTGAGTTTCAGATTCGCACCACTTAAATTTGCGCCAGTTAAATTGGTGCCAAAGATCTCCGTATTTTCCAGAAAAGCGTTATTGAGTTCAACGCCACCTGTGAGATTAGCACCATTCAGCAAGCCAAAGCCCAGGTTAATCCCGGTCATCTTTGCCCCAATGGCTGTGGCATTGGTCAGATTGCCACGTACCAGTTCAGCACCCGAAAGATCCGTTCTATAGGAGGTGCTATTTGGTGAAACAAAGGTATTGAGATTTGCGCCAACTAATTGCAGATTTTCTGCAATCAAGTCCACTATAATGGCACCCCGCAGATCCGCTCCGTCCAAGTCGGTATCCGACAGAATAGCTCGAGTTAAATCAGTCTGGATTGCAGTGCCATTGGCGTTGACATAAGGGCTGAAGTTAGACCCTGTAATCACCACATCCTCTGTCCGGAAGCCAGTCATAATGGCACCCCGGAAACTCAGATTTGCGGCTACATTCTGTGTTAGGGGACTCGTATCGGTGAGCGCTGCTCCACTTAAATTCACCAGGTCAAAGATCGAGTTTTCCAGGAAAGCATCGGTAAAGTTGGTTAATGTGAAATCAGCACCTGTGGCATTAGTGCCAGAAAACTTGATGCTTTCAATGTCAGCACTCTCGAAGTCAGCACCCGTAAGCGTCGCACCTGTGAAGTCCGCGTTTTTGAGTTTGGCATCAATAAACTTGGCATTCGTGGCATTGGCGTTGTTAAACTTACTGTTTTCACCGGGTTCGCCACTCAGATCGGCTAAATTAAAAATGGTGTCAACCAGGGTTGCACTGGTCAGGTCGATGCCTTTCAAAACAGCAAGCGACGCATCAGCTCCACTCAGGTTTGCACCCACCGCAACTGCATCGGTGAAATTGACTTCCTGCAAATTCGCACCCGACAGGTTCGCACCCGATAAGTTGATTCCTGTAGCAGTAGCCTTGAAAATATTTGCACCCACCATGTTTGCCTGAGTAAAATTCACATTACTCATGGTAGTGAGATTAAACTTCGCGCCTGTTAAGTCGGCACTGACTGAATTGAAAGGCGAAAAGTCAACATTGGTCAGGGATGCGGCTTGAAAGTCAGCATTCTGTAGAATTGTGCCTTTGAATTGCACATCGCCGATCGCAGAAGAGACAAACTTAGAAAAGTCATTGGGACCGCTCAAATTCTGACCATTAAAATTTTCGTTGCTTACTGTGTCGAAGCTACGATCGATTACTGGCATAAAGATGCACCCGAATTATTGGATTGAACGTTCTTTTTTCTTTGATTCTCATGTCTTCTCAAACACTTAGAACCTAACAACAGACTTTTTGCTTCGGTAATTTAACCCTTTATCACTGCTTTATTTAACTTAAATTCATTTTTTCTGTCAACGATTGTGAGAATTTTCTCACAATCTTATTACCTTTTATAAATCGAAAATAAATTATCATTTTAAATCCCCCAAAATAATATAGATGCTACCTTTTGGCGCGGCTTTGGTGCCCACATTCCGCACCCTGGGGTATCCCACAGCATAATTACGCAGAAAACTCTATTTTTCAAGTGATAAATTATGGCTTTAAACAGGGGTTTCTCTGTTTATATACGTTATAAACGTATAATTTATAGCTTTATTATTTGATAAAAACAGGTAAAAACCGATTGTGACAGTTGAGGGGGCGAAATCTGGGTTAATAGTGAAATGTACTTTCCTAGTTTTGTTTTGCAAAAGATATAAAGGACAGGACTGACGCAACTTTCAAATGCGATCGCATACGCCAGATCTGGGTAGCCTGGGCTTGACAAAAAGACGGTTTAATGTATCATTATTCTGAGAATGATAATAAAACATTACATAGTTGTATAAACCAGCTATAAATCTTTTCCTCTTAACCCAAGTTGTGCGAGCGCTCTACCAAAATTGGTTGATTTCGTGGGTTTAGTTGTAAAAGTCACAAATTTTTCGGCTTGCCTGCTGCGAGCTAATTAATACCAAGTTGTGCCTCAGAGTACTATAAGTCTGCTTCGCTCTTTTCTCTGTTGTTTCTTTGTCAATTCTATCCACTATCTTAGAAAGCAGCTGGCTAGAGCGATGGTCAAAATTATTTGATTTTATTGCGTTACAAACAAAATAGAGTAGTAACTAAGACTCAACATTAACCAAAGAAAAATAAACAGATGACAAGCGGTTGTATCAATTTATACGAAAATGGGGCAAGAAATGCGGTCAGGTCTTGTCACCCGTATGTAAACCAGGATAAAAAACCCTGGGCATCGAGCAGTTGCAGGCATTGCTAGCGATCGCTGAAACTGGCAGCTTCAGGACTTACGCACGAGGATCTGATCGCCTTTGTTTTTGCGTCGCTCTCTAGTGCTAAAGCGACGATTTTTCAGAGAAACGACGCTCTGAGAACCTTTGTTTCTGCGTCGCTCTCTAGTGCTAAAGCGACGATTTTTCAGAGAAACGACGCTCTGAGAACCTTTGTTTTTGCGTCGCTCTCTAGTGCTAAAGCTGGCAAATAATTCCCAGTGGCTGCCGCCTGGGATAAGCCATATTCCGGGTATGTCGCATCGTAAAATCGACCTCGCAAATCCAGGGAGCGCAGCCGATCCCATTGTTGTATGGGCAATAGCCAGTCGTTCATCTCAAAGACAAAATCCCGGAATATGGGGTCGCCAGTCGCGTCGAATAGCAATGCATAGGCTTGGCTATGCCAGGGGATAAAGGCGGGATGACGATTAGCCAGGTGATATTTTCGATAATAGGAGAAGCTTTGGCGACAGTTATCTAACCTCTGCTGAGTGGGATTCATTTGATATAGAGATGCCCAAAACAGAAGGGCGACTCCGGCGTCAATATTGTGGTGTTGATGTTCGCGTCCCTGATGCGGGTTATTAAAAGAACCATCTGCTTGCCATAACGCCTCAATCTCCTAATAAACCGATCGGAGTAATTGCGGTGGGCATTTCCATATCGACATGTTGCGAGAGGACTTTTGCGGCTATCCCACCCGCTGCTGCTAGATGACAGGGTGATAAATCTTCTGGAACTTCGGCTTCAAATTGGTCGGGAGCATAGCGATTTCCATAGCACAGGACTAATTCGTCACCGGGAAAGATGATTCCTTTGCGTCCATCGCCTTGTTCTAGACGTTCATGCTGACCAATTTCATCTACTCTGACTAGCACTAAATCGCCGGATTTAGGCTTGATCTCTCCACCGATCAGCGTCGCGATCTCATTAAAATCTACCTAGGGAGTCGTATAACCTGCTTTTGCCCGTTTCAGCCTTTCTTGTTTCAGATGCAAAATATCGATATCGCTCATAAATTCCTCGTCAAATCATTAACAAATACGATTTACACCCTTTGGTCAAATCGTAAAATCTCTGACATTACTACCTTTTTTGTCAACCCTGATGCTGCGATTTTTTCAGCCAATTTTTTGGGAAACAATCCGATTTTCGCTTAATCGCATCATATAACATTATTTGAATTCACCCCGCTTAAGAAAACCTTAAATTTGATAACTAAGTATCTGCGGGTAAATCAAGTAAAAATAACTGAATGCTCAATTTGAAATCTAGCTGGTATTTATTTTATATATAAAAATATTAACTCAGATGCTCAATCTTTGAGATAATCAGGCAAAAGAGTGGAAGAGGCGAGCCACCCTCGCCTCTTCCACCTCCCTGTGAGATTCACGATTGCTTTTGGCAAACTATTGCAGTTTTATTCTGATTCTTATCAACTAGAGAATTTCTCCGATGGGGATTGTACTTCCATCATTTTGAGCTTGTTTGTAGCAAAATAATGAAGAAAAGCTAAATTTCTAATTGACCATTCAGTTAGTTTTACTTGATTTACCTGCACCTACTTACTGTCACAATCGGTTTTTTCGGAATTATGACTCAGATTAATGTAACTTTTGAGACTAGAATTTACGGGAAATAGTCTTGCTGTTCTCTGTTAAGAAGTTCGCTCAAAATCTGTAGTGTGACACTTGAGGATGTGGAAAGTGAGATTAAACAGCTATAACGTATACAAAATAAGGAGTTTAGCCAACGGAAGTTGTCCCGCAGGGGGCAACTTCCGGTAAAAAAAAAATTAATAAAATAGTCTTGGTAATATCATGTCCAATAGCAACGGTTGTGTAACTGCTAATAGCTAATCCCTGGCTCAATCAGGAAAAATACTATATGAGCAATTAGCAATTAGCAATTAGCCATCCATACACTACCGATAGCACCGAGCATGATATCAGTCTTAAGACATTGCCAAATCAATCTGTTCCCCAATTAAACTCAAAAATTTGGTTCCATAGTGCTGAATCTCTAGAAAACTTGCCTGTTGCGGTGCTGATTTATATACCAAAAAATTTTTCATAATTCCTAAAGTAGCAGCACTTTCCAACGGGCCGATAAAACTGGTATCGCGATCGAGAAAATCAGGCTGATTAGCCCAATGATCCATTTGATTAGCATTCAAAAAATAGCAACCAGAATGAGGATTCAAAGCGCGACGGAACAGCATCGGAACTCCCATGATTGTACTTTTCAGTTGCGGGCGATCGCTTAAATTTTGAAACCTCTCAGTTGCTCTCTTAGCTATATCACCATCAACATAAGCTTTGTAGGAAAGTCCGTGGGTAGAGATTTCATAACGATTGGGTTGCAACAAACAGCGATCGCTTGCCTCTTTTGTAAACCAATATAATTTGACAAAAAACCAAGGATCGTGTATTATCAGGTCGTCTTCCATAAAGCAGTAATAATCATATTCGCCCAAGCAATCTCGCAACACTGCTTGGCACTCAAACCCCAAAAGCATAGGTTCTGCTTGTGTGGGATAATGCTGATAAAAATGAGCCGGTACGCGCAGTTTCTCCAAAAGATGACAGTTTTTAGTTGTACAAATGACAATATCCAAATCGTTAGCCAGGGGTTGGTTAACAGGAAAAGCTAATTTTTGATGGATGTTGATGATACTCTGCGATTTACTAAACAGCTGATGTAAAGCAACAAGACTTTGACTTAATGCTGCTAAACGTGGCTGAGGATTTTTGCGTCTAGAATCATGGCGACTATTATCTTCGGGTTTAAAGAAGTGAGCAATTGTAATCAGGATTCGCATAGATAGGGTTAGAGAATAAGGGATATTAAGGCTTTCACCAATTAAGAACTTCCTGATTGCCTTGGCATTTGTTATATTATGCCCGGTTGATTACCCATAATCGGGAGCCGGGACACGGCAAGATTGACGTTATCTGTTTGTCCGAGATATCTATGATGCCGTGTCCCTACGCAACAACTCTGTGAGGTTTTTTATTATCGGCAATTCAACGGAAATGATATTATATAACTCAAGTTGCTAGTTATCTCTCTGGGAGCGGCTAATGGCTAATGGCTAATGGCGAAATTGGTAAAAATCCAAGATTAGCAATTAGCAAGCTTGCAATTAGCAATTAGCAATTAGCAATTAGCAACGCCCTTGTTTATAACTAGCAACTTGCGTTATATATCATCTCCTGTAACAAAGGTTGTTTATAGTAGGGGCGGGTTTTACCAACCATGCTGTGGCATCACGAGATATTTGATTAAACCCTTCCTTTGCTGACAATACCGATGCAACCGGACATGATATTAGCGGTAAGTTTTTAGGCATTAACTAGCCGCCAATTGCAACGCAGCAGGCTTTTTGAGTTGTTCTTTAAGCCAATTAGCGAACAGTTCATCGAGTAACTTTTGTTGCATCGCTTCGTCGAATTGTGCCGGGATAATTTTTTCGATTCTGACAATTATCCATAAATCTTCGATCGCAGCGGGAGGTATTAGTTGCCCTGGTTGACTAGCTTTCAAGATTTGGGCTAGTTTAGGATGGGATAAACCCAATGCTACAGGCCCAATTAAACCACCAGTCTTAGCTTCTAAACCTTCAGAATATTGCTTGGCAATTTCCGCAAAGGTTTGTTCGCCTTCTTTTAAACGGAAGTAAAGTTCGTTTGCCACATCACCATCCCGCACGCGAATTAGAGAATAAACATATTGATCGAGTTGTGATTTTTGTTGCATAAAGTAGTTTTCTAAGTTGTCACCCCAAGTAGCTTGTTTAAACTTTTCTATTCGCAGTTCGCGAGTTGCGAGGTTGGTTAATTGGGCGGCTGTCATGTTTTGTTCTTGCAACCATTTTTGACGAGCAACTTCGGTATTTAATCGACGCTGCTTGTAGAAGTATTCGCAACATTCGGCTTCTTCTTCTGGCGTGCAATTAAAAGATGCGATCGCTTGCTCAATTACCATCTCTTCCTGAAGTTTTGGCAGCAGTTGGTATTGATTCAACAAAGCCGCTAATTCGGTTCCGGTGACAGTGCGATCGCCAATTTGTAAAAGCGGCTGTTCTGCTTTCGCTACTAATTGTGAGTTAACCTGTTTCCCTTTCGATCCATTCTTTTCGCTCTTGTTCGCCGATTTTGATGGCATTTTCATCCAGAGAGGAGCAGAATTACCGCCAATACCTTGCCCAATCCAATCTAAATGCTGAGGTAATAACAGGGACAAATCGTAATTTTCCATAATTGTTTGCCTTGCTTTGGCGCGAATTTCGCTCATTTTATCGGCATGATTTAAAGCTTCTACAATCCGCTCGGCAATTTCTGCGGGTGAGAAAAACTCAGCTAATAAACCATTAACCCCATCTTGAATTACTTCAGCGACTGGGGCAGTATTGGACCCTACAACTAAACAACCTGTAGATAAAGATTCCAACAATGACCAGGATAAAACAAACGGACGAGTTAAATAAACATGAGCCGAGGAAGCTTGCAGAACTTGTAAATATTCTGGGTAAGGTAGATGTCCTGTAAAGTGAACCCTCGACAAATCCAAGGGAAACTTTTCTAACATTACCTGTTTATAAGTTTTGCCATCTGGCAGAGTTTTGCCATAAGCAACTCGATCTTCCCCCACAATGACAACGTGACATTGGGGGCGACGTTGTTGCAGTAAGTAAATTGCCTCAATAAATTGGGGAAAACCTCGGTAAGGTTCCATGCCTCGACCTACATATGTGACTAATTCTTCCACATGGGATAGGTCAAGGTTTATGCTGGGTAAAACTAACTTTGCTCCAGGTTTAGGGCAGAAGAAATTAGTATCGATCCCATCATGAAGGACTTTAATTTTCTCGTGATATTCTGAGGGGAATTGTTGTCGTTGCCAGTAGGTGGGAGAAAGACCGCGATCGCAACTATATAGATCGACCAAAATCGGCGCATTTTTCAACCGAATCCGGGCTTCATCGTCGGCTGTTAGCGGTTCGCTGGGGTCAAAATCGGCATCAGTGCCATGAGCATGATAAAACCACTCGAAATAACACAATAATTTAGCTTTGGGAAATATATCTTTCATCAGTAAAGTTGGCCCCCAACCCGAATGACCATAGACCACATCGGGAACAAAACCCCGTGCCTTTAGTTGTTCTGCCATGCGATAGACAGCCTGACCTTGAATCACAGCATTTTCCAGGGGGCGGACATAGTGATGAGTTTCTGGTCGAGCTTCTCTTTTCGGGCTATAGATCATCTTGGTGACGCCGGGTAGGCTACCTTCGCGACGAGTGGTGCCGAACACGACTTGGTGGCGGCTATCTTTGGCGATCGCTGCCGCTACATGGCGGAACTGAGCCGGAAAATTAGGATGTAAAAATAGAATACGCATCGTTTTGTTTTGCTAGTAACTCAAGTTGCTAGTGATAACCATAATGGGTTGCTCGCATCGCTAATTGCTAATTGCTCATTGCTCATGGGAATATTTTTCGGTTATACAATTAACCATTAGCAATTAGCTGTTAGCAGTTCTAAAAAGATAACTAGCAACTTGCGTTAGTAAGTTCCTACAGAATGCGAGATTTGCTCAACCAAATTGAGCATCAGGTGTGTGTATCTGGTTGCCCCCAGATACACACCCATTTTTTAGATCAGGAAATCTGCTTCTGTGATTGTGATCAGCGAACCACCTGCCCCATTTATCCGGGCGACCAATTCGATGTAATCAGGTATTTCTCCAGGGACGCCTTCATTCCGAACGCTGATAGTAACGCTGGAAGTACCGTTGCCACCGATAATCAGTTCGCTAAAGTCAGTGGCAAACTCATACTCGAGTAGGTCGATCCCATCTTGGAAATCAGTAATTAGGTCGCCAACAGGTTCTTGTTGCGGGGGTGGTGGTGGGAAAGTAGGCTCGACGGGTTCTAGCAAAAAGCCCGTGCTTGCTAACTGGAATAAGTCAGCATCAGCGCCGCCAGTCAGCGTATCGCGCAAACTTTGGGTTTCCGAATCTACACCACCATTGAGAATGTCAAAGCCTGGACCACCGATAAGGCGATCCGCACCAAAGCCGCCATTGAGGATGTCATTTCCGGCTTGACCATTGAGGACATCATTGCCAGACAACGAATCTGCTACACCGAAATCCCCGTAGATGGTATCATCGCCACCGCCCCCTAAAAGGCTGTCAACGCCTTCGCCGCCATCGATGAAGTCAGCATCAACACCACCAGTAATGGTTTCTAAACCAGGCCCACCGTAGAAGTAGGTCGGACCGCTGGTATCGCTGAGGATATCATTACCTTCTTCACCATAGAGGGTGTCTATACCATTGCCACCGACGAGAGAGTCATTGCCATCACCACCATAGAGGACATCATCGCCATCGTTGCCAATCAGGGTATCTGCTGCCCCAACAATTGAGTCTTGTGGGTCATCGCCATAGAGGACATCATTGGTGAAGCTACCAATGACATGGTCACTGCCAGCACCGCCTATTGCCGTATCGCCTTCGCCAGCGTAAACCCAATCGTTTCCAATTCCACCATCGAGGAAGTCTGGGCCATCGAGGGCATCATCGATGCCGGTACCGCCATAGAGAGTGTCGTTACCGGCTTCGCCATACACCGCGTCTTCGCCTGCATCGCCAAACAGTCTGTCAGCGCCACCGCCACCATGCAGGGTGTCTTTATCGTTTCCACCTCGGATCAAGTCATTACCGCCTAAACCAATTAGTGAGTCGTCGCCTCCGAAACCGCGTATCGTGTCGGCATTGGCAGTTCCTGTAAGGGTATCGGGATTTTCTGTTCCATTTCTGATAGCCATGATTTATTCCTCTGTTGTGAGATGAATTGGGTTATATCTGAGGGTGCGCGATGCACCAAAAAATCCGATAACTTGTTGCTTTTGTGAATCTCTCGATCTCTCCCCCTCTCCAAGATTTAGGAGAGGGGTGCATAAGGCATGGACAGGGGCAATAAAAGGTTAGTAATCATCAAACAAACTCCTGATTTAAAGGGGAACAAAGTCTGTTGCGGTGAACCTTGCGGGAAGTAACCCAGCCACAACCGCTAATTCTTCGCCAGTTGCAGTCACGGTGATGCGAGTACTACCCGTAGAAACACCACCTATGTTGAGATTGATGCGGCTAATAGTTAGGGCTTCAAAGCTGAACCCTGTTTGTAAGAAATCAATGCCATCTTGGAAGTCTGAGATGTAGTCGCCCAATTGCCCACTTAACCCGGAATCTTCCAACCTAAAGTAATCACCGCCCGCGTTGCCTGTAAGGGTGTCGCGTTGGATTTGTTCGGGGAGGTCATCGCCGCCATAGAGGGTGTCGCTGCCAGTCCCACCCAGAATGCGATCAACCCTTGCACCCCCATCGAGGAAGTCATTGCCAGCACCGCCGTTGAGGGTATCATTGCCAGCGACAACATCAATTCCGTCGCCATCAATGACGTCGTTGCCAGCCCCACCTAAGAGGCTGTCGGCTCCTTCTCCGCCCTCGATTAAGTCAGCATCTAATCCGCCGCTGATGGTATCGTTGCCCCCATCGCCCGACAGCGTATTTATGCCTAATTCGTCTGTCAGGAAGTCATTCCCTTCGCCGCCGTCCAGAAGGTCATCACCATCGCCACCGTTGAGGTAGTCATCCCCGGCAAAGCCAAAAATTTCGTCATCGCCCGCATCGCCCAGGAGGGAGTCATTGCCACCCGCACTCAAGGTATCTGCATCGCCGTAAATGGTGTCGCTGCCATCCCCACCCAGGATGGTGTCCGCACCTGCGGTGCCCAAGGTGTCATCGCCCAAGAGCAGGTCATTGCTCAGACTGCCATCGATGAAGTCACTGTCCCCGCCGCCTTGCAGCGTGTCTTCAAAAAAGCTACCTGTGATGGTATCCGAGCCTGCTTCGCCGTCGAGGGAACCTTCACCGGAAAGAACGTCATTGCCATCGCCGCCCAATACTTCATCCTCTGCGCCACCAAAGAGCCAGTCGTTACCAGCACCACCTAACAGGGTGTCTTTGCCATCCCCACCATCGAGGGTGTCAGCACCAGCACCGCCGTCGAGGAGGTCATCGCCTGCTTCGCCAAAGAGGCGATCGTTACCGCCCCCACCTAAGAGGTCGTCACCGTCATCCCCACCTAAAATCAGGTCATTGCCGCCTAAACCGGATAGGATGTCTTCTCCACCAAAACCCCGTATTGTGTCGGCATTGGCAGTTCCTGTAAGGGTATCGGGTAGTTCTGTTCCATTTCTAATTGCCATGATTTACCTCGCTTGATTGCCTGAATTTGCGTTGAATTTGGATGTGGCGAATGCAAAGAGCGATCGCAACAGGACTGAGGCGCGACGAGGCCAGAAACCGGGTTTCTTGGTAGATCTCTTCCCTGTCCCAACGATTTTTCACAGAAACCCGGTTTCTTTGCGTGGCGCAACCTACGAGAACAGGAAGGTAGTACCGGCTGAGTCGGTAATATTGGTAGCAATATCCGCTGGGGTAAAGTTAGTACCAGCCAGGGTGAGTAAAAGGTCGCCGGTGTTAAAGCCTGCGTTTCCGGCGATGCCGTCCCCAACTCGGAAAAACGTATTAGTCACTCCCGTAGTAGCATTTGTGACGGCTCGCACATCGATGTTGGCAATACCGCTGAAGGAAAGGAAGTCTCCCCCTGCGCCCGTCGTGAATCCGTTAATTCTGTCTTGCCCATCGCCGCTGGTATAGCGAATCGTGTCGCTGCCTACACCGCCAGTGATGGTGTCATTACCAGTACCGCCGACCAAAATATCATTGCCATCAGCGCCAGTCAGGATATCATTGCCACCGCCACCAAAGAGCGAATCAGCTGCAATTCCACCGTTGAGGTTATCATCGCCTTCACCGCCATCAAGGCTATCGGCACCCCCTGCTCCCAAGATGGTATCGGCACCACCATTGCCAAACAGGACATCGTTACCCAATGCTCCATTCAGGCTATTGTTGCCCTCGTTGCCTGTGATGCTGTTGGCGAGATCGTTACCCGTGCCGTTGATCGCAGTGCCTAGCAACACCAGGTTTTCCAAGTTGGTGCCTAAGATGTAATCGATGCCAGAAAGAACTGTATCGGTTCCTTCGTTCAGGTTTTCTGTAACGCTATCTCCGGTGCTATCGACGATGTAGGTGTCGTTGCCTGTGCCACCGCTCATGGCATCGTTACCTGTGCCGCCATCGAGGGTATCATCCCCACCATTGCCGCTGAGGGTATCGTTGCCATCACCACCGTTGAGGGCATTGTTGCCATCGTTGCCGGTGATGATGTTCGCAAGTTCGTTACCCGTGCCACCTTGGGCAGTACCGACTAAGGTTAGATTTTCTACATTGCTGCTTAGGGTATAAGTAGAAGCACTGGACTGAACTGCATCTGTGCCTTCGTTGGCGTTTTCTGTAATGATGTCGCCCGTGCTATCGACGATGTATGTGTCGTTGCCTGTGCCACCAATCAGCGAATCATCGCCAGTTCCGCCATGCAGGGTATCATTTCCACCCCCACCGCTCAGGGTATCGTTGCCGTCGCCGCCGTTGAGGTTGTTGTTCGCATTGTTACCAGTGATATTGTTAGCCAGATCGTTACCAGTGCCGCTGACTACGTTGCCTAGCAGGATCAGGTTTTCTACGTTGTTGCCTAAAGTATGGTTAGCGTTAGCGCGGACGGTATCGATGCCTCCGTTAGCGCTTTCGATGATGGTATCGCCAGCAGTGTAGACGTAGGTGTCGTTGCCACCGCCGCCGTTCATCCGGTCGGTGCCAGCACCACCGTCAATGTAATCATTTCCGCCACCACCGCTGAGGGTGTCGTTGCCTTCATTACCAAACAGGTTATCGTTGGGACTGGTGTCGCCGCTGCTGTTGAGGACGTTATCGCTAGCATCTCCAATGTATAAACCAACCGAATCGACTGCGATCGCACCCGTAAGAGTTGCGCCGACAAAATTGGCGCTGGAAAAGTCGCCGTTCGACAGGTTAGCGTTAGTTAGGTTGGCATTGGTGAAATTCGCACCAATAAAAGATCCCCGAAGAGCGATCCCTTCTGCATTGATTTGGGTGAAGTTTGCACCATCGAAATCACCCCCAGCGAATATCGCTCCTGTCAGATTCGTGACTGTTACCGTACCATTGGCAGCAACAAAGGGACTAAAGTTAGCGCCGCTGAAATTGAGATCTTCTGCGAACAAACTACTAAGATTTGCTCCCCGAAAACTGGCATTGGTAGCCGTTGCTGGATCGAGGGGATTGGTATCAGTCAAACTAACGCCACTCAAATTAGCTAAGTCAAAGATCGCGTTTTGCAGGATAGCATCTGTGAAGTTTGCTAATTGAAAATCAGCCCCTGTGGCGTTGACATTGACTAAAACGGTGTCCTCTATGTTCGCGTCGAAAAATATCGTATCGACTAAAGTCGCACCTGTAAAGTCGGCTCCTGTGAGATTCGCCAAAGACAAGTCGGCGCGAGTAAAGTTCGCCCCAGTCAAGTTAGGACGCTCAGACTGTTCGCCACTGATATTGGCTGATCGCAGAATCGCATCAGTCAGGTTGGCATTTGATAGATTGAGGTTGAATGAGTTGATCAGCGACAGATCTGCCTGTCTTAGATCTGCGCCGCTGAGATTGAGATCGACTGAGTTGATCTCGGTCATATTTGCCTGCCTCAGATCTGCGCCACTGAGATTGACATTCTCTAATGTTGCCTTGTATAAAGTAGCGGGTCCAAAGGTGGCATTTGGGGCAAAGATAGCTAGACGGGCATTGACACCAATCCAAATAGATTCAGCAAAGTTTGTGCCTCTAAGTTGGGTGCGAGTCCCCGCATTGTTGGGATCGAACCGGACGTTTTCTAGTCTAGCTTTGAAAAATGTGGAGCCGTTGAGGTTTTGACCTCTGAAGCTATTTCCTACTAAGTTTTGACCTTCAAAATTTAATACTGCCATGATGCAATCCTTGTCGAAAAGATAGAAATCCCTGGTTGGTAAAGTTTTGTCAGATGTGAGGAGCGATCGCCCGATAAATTTGTGTTCTTACGAGAACTGGAAGATCGGACGGTTGATTGGGTCAATGTTGGTGTTGACGTTTGCTGCAAAGAAGGATGTATTAACCAAAGAAATCAACAAACTACCTGTGCCAAATCCAGCGTTACCAGCAATGCCATCTCCGAGGCGGAATTCTGTTGTACCGCTGACTATACGCACATCAATTGCAGCAATGCCGCTGAAGGAAATGATGTCTCCTCCGGTTCCTCTGGTGAATCCGTTGATGATGTCGCTGCCATCTCCACTGCTGTAGCGAAAAGTGTCAATATCAGCGCCGCCATTGAGTGTATCGTTACCTAAACCGCCAACGAGGATGTCATTACCACCATCGCCATTGAGTCGATCGTTGTCAGCACCGCCAAACAGGGTATCAATACCAAACCCGCCGTTGAGAACGTCATTGCCGATGCCGCCGTCCAGATAATCATTGGCATCAAGTCCGTTGAGGGTGTCGTTGCCCTGATTGCCAAAGATATTATCGTTAGAGTTTGTGCCGTTAATCGTATTGTTAGCGGCGGTGCCAACTGTTAAACCGATCGCGCCCGTTGCAGTTGCACCTGTGAGATCTGCACCGAAGAAAGTGGCGTTGGTGAAATTAACGTTTGATAGATTGGCATTTACCAAACTGGCATTGATGAAATCGGTGTCAACTGCGATCGCACCACTCAGATTTGCCCCAGTGAGATTAGCACCAGTCAGGTTAACTTTAGACAAGTCAGCGTTTTGCAACCGGGCATTGGAGAAATTCGCGTTTGTAGCAACTGCATCGATTGCGATCGCACCTGTAAGAGTTGCCCCAGTAAAGGTAGCATTCGTAAAATCGCCAGTAGATAGATCGGCATTCAATAACTGGGCATTAGTGAAATTTGCATTCACCGCAGTTCCGTTGATGAAAGCTCCTTCACCGTTAATTTGAGTCAGGTTTGCTCCACTCAAATCGCTGTCATTAAATCTGGCTCCAGTCAGGTTTGTGACTGTCACGGTGCCATTAGCAGCTACAAAGGGACTGAAGTTTGCCCCGCTGAAATTGTCATCTTCTGCGATAAATCCACTCAAGTTAGCGCCCCGAAAACTGGTACCGCTGACATTGATTGGATCGAGGGGGTTGGTATCAGTTAGAGTAATGCCACTCAAATCAGCTAGGTCAAAGATCGAGTTTTCCAGGGTGACATCGGTGAAGTTCGCTAGCCGAAAATCCGCCCCAGTTGCATTCACATTGACCAAGACAATGTTTTCGATGTTCGCTCCTTGGAAATTAGCATTTATCAAGGTCGAACCTGTAAAGTCAGCAGCTTTTAAGTTAGCAATAGAAAAGTCGGCGCGGGTAAAATTAGCCCCTGTCAGATTGGGTCGATCGGACTGTTCGCCACTGAGATTGGCTTGAACCAGAATCCCATCAGTTAAATTAGCATTAGACAGGTTGATATTTAGGGTGTTGATCCCTGATAGATTGGCTTGTGTCAGATCTGCACCACTAAAATCGACATTCTCTAATGTTGCTAAGGATAAATTAGCGGGGCCAAAGCTGGCATTTGGGGCAAAGATAGCTTGACGGGCATCCACACCGATCCAAATAGATTCAGCAAAGTTAGTGCCTCTTAGTTGAGTGGGAGTCCCGGCATTGTTGGGATCGAAGCGGACGCTTTCCAATCTGGCTTTGAAAAAGGTGGAGCCGTTGAGGTCTTGACCTCTAAAGTCATTTCCGACTAAGTTTTGTCCTTCAAAGTTTAAAGCTGGCATGATGCAATCCTTTCCAGAAATATAATAGTTACGCTTGGAGCGACGTAACTTGAACGATTAATCTTGCTCGACTGATTTCAGGTAACCAGGTTGGCGAAAGCTTTGGCGATGCATTCGGACAGCGTGCCGGAGGCATCTCGCATCAAATCAAACCCTTTAAATCTCAACTTTGCTCATTCGCTTTCTGACTGTAAATCTGAGTATGTTTATTCTTTTTCTTCATTTAAATACTATTTAAACAACCTTTAATTGATTAAATATACCCTCGGAAAATTACATACGTCAACGATTGTGAGATATTTCTCATAATTCCTTAGAGTTTTCTAAGTAATTGCTTGGTTGCAGTATAGACAAAATTTGTTAAGCTTAAAAGTATATAAAACCTTTACCAGCAATGCTTTTCGGCTTGCTGGTAATCCTTTTTTATTTATAATTTAATGGAAATAAAAATAATGAAGACATCTATTTTTGGAGAAATAGAGTCAACACGATGCCAAATTGGCAAATTTTTAAAAGTAATTACACACCTATATCAATTCATAACCACCTCCTTAAGTTCCGCGTTTCCCACTCTGTACTAACGCAAGTTGCTAGTTATAAACTGCGGTGTTGCAAGCTTGCTCATTGCTCATTGCTAATCAAGGATTTTTACTCACAACTTGCCATTAGCCATTAGCCATTAGCCATTAGCTGCTATGCATGAGATAACTAGCAGCTTGAGTTACTAAGAGAACTGGAAGACAGGAATGTTGGTTGGGTCGATATTGGTGCTGATGTCAGCTGAGGTAAAGGAAGAATTGGCTAAGGTTATCAACAGCGCACCCTTGCCAAAATTGCCATTGCCAGCGATACCATCTCCCACTAGGAACAAGGTGTTGCTGCCCGATTGCACAACATCAATCGCAGCAATGCCACTGAAGGAAAGGATATCTCCCCCTATTCCGGTGAGAAATTGGTTTACCGTATCGCTACCATTACCACTGTTGTAGGAAATGGTATCTGTAGCACCATCCACACTTAAATTAATCGTTGCAGCTTGTGCATTAACTACAAACAGCCGCTTGGATGTGGGGTCGTAAGCGGAAATTTCCGCCGCACCTTGATTGAATATTCCAGTTGTATATCTACCAATTTCTGTGAGTTTAATTGTGTTTGCCATATCGCAGTCAGATTGCCGTACAAGATCTGATGTCATTCCAAGGTGGGAAATATGGGATTAAATCCATATTCCTAAGCAGATGTTTGTGAAGTTAGAAAATAAAGTCGGTAGCATCAACATTGCTGGCGGTGAAGTTTGCCAGGGTAATCGTATTTCCAGTGCCGAATACCGCACTGGAAATGACAGTGTTTACACCACTTTGAGTAACGGTCAAAGCTGCGAAGCTAGTTCCAAATGCTGCGAGGTTAATTTTGTCTGCATTATTGCCGAAAGCGTTAATGCGATCGCTACCAAATCCCGATGCAAAGACAAAGGTGTCGTTGCCTGCCCCACCATTCATGGTATCGTTGCCAGCACCGCCGACTAAGATATCGCTGCCATTACCACCAGTGAGGCTATCCGCACCTACACCACCATCCAGGTAATCATTACCAGCTCCACCATCGAGGGTGTCATTCCCCTGATTGCCAAAAATATTGTCATTGATCGCGGCACCAGTTAACAGATCAACGGTTCCATTCAAAGTATCGTTGCCCGAAGTACCGACCACAAGGGCTACGGCATCAACCGCGAGCGCACCTGTCAGATTTGCGCCCCTAAAATTGGCATTGGTGAAATTACCTTTCGACAGGTTAGCGTTAGTTAAATTGGCATTAGTGAAATTTGCACCAGTAGCGATCGCATCGGTGGTGAGTACTCCTGTCAGGTTGGCACCTGTGAAGTTAGCATTTGTCAAGTCAGCTGTCGTAAAGTCAGCGTTAAGTAGGTTAGCATTGGTGAAATTTGCACCAACCGCAGAGCCGTTAATAAAAACACCTTGTGCATTGGCTTGGGTGAAGTTCGCTCCACTTAAATCAGTATCATCAAATCTAGTACCAGTGAGGTTTGTAACTGTACTACCAGAGAAGCTAAAATTAGCACCAGTCAAAACGGCATCATCTATCAGCGCACCACTTAAATCTGCACCACGAAAGCTAACATTACCCGTTTGACCCGGTTCGAGTGGGGCATCACTCAGAGAGACACCACTCAAATTAGCGAGGTCAAAGATAGCGTTTTGCAGGGTAACATCTGTGAAATTTGTTTGTCGGAAGTCAGCACCTGTAGCATTGACGTTGACTAAAAGAGTCGCTTCCAGAATCGCTCCTTGAAGGTCAGCATTCGTCAGATTTGCACCTGTAAAGTCAGCTGCTTTCAGATTCGCCAAAGACAGGTCAGCGCGGGTTAAGTTAGCACCACGAAGATTGGGACGCTCAGATTGTTCGCCACTCAGATTAGCCTGCTGGAGAATGGCATCCGTGAGATTGGCGTTTGAAAAGTTAATATCTGATGTGTTAACCAGGGTCAGATTTGCCTGTCTCAAGTTGGCGCCACTGAAATTGACATTCTGCAACGTTGCTAGAGAAAAATTAGCTGGTGTGGGAAAGTTGGCATTCGGCGCAAAGATGGCATTTGAGGCATTAACGTTGCTCAGAAATGCTTCTGAGAAGTTAGTGCCTCTGAGCAGCGTACCAACTAATTGGACATCTGTAAGGCTAGCTTTGAAAAAAGTGGAGCCATTCAGATTTTGTCCGTTAAAGTTGTTGCCAACCAGTACTTGATTGCTAAAGTCAAAAGCTGTCATGGTATTGCAACTCACAAAAATTTAATTGGTTTGCAGTTTCAGAATTTACGCTGTCTTTTTTACTTCCACAGCTGGCGATCGCGAAGCAGTTAGTTTTGCCAAACTTTTGCGAGATGCGATCGCAACAGATTCATCTGTGGATTTGTGGCGATCGCCCAGGGTGCGGTCGGCATATCGCGCTTTCAATTACGAGAACTGGAAAACTGTTGTGTTAGTTGGGTCGATGTTAGTGCTGATATCCGCTGCCGTGAAGGTGGTGTTAACTAACGTGAGCAACAATTGACCTGTGTTGAAACCTGCATTTCCAGCAACGCCATCTCCGACGCGGAACAAAGTATTACCTGCGGCGTTTTGGAACAGATCAATGGCAGTAATACCGCTGAAGGAAAGGATGTCTCCCCCTGCGCCCGTCGTGAATCCGTTAATTCTGTCTTGCCCATCGCCGCTGGCATAGCGAATCGTATCGCTGCCTGCACCACCAGTGATGGTGTCATCGCCAATACCACCGACCAAAATATCGTTGGCATCACCACCAGTGAGGGAATCATTGCCACCCCCACCAAAGAGCGAATCAGCGCCACCTCCACCGTTGAGGTTATCATCGCCTTCACCGCCATCGAGGGTATCGGCACCTCCTGCACCTGTGAGGGTATCGGCGCCACCATTGCCAAACAGAATATCGTTACCCAATGCTCCATTCAGGCTATTATTGCCTTCGTTGCCTGTGATGGTATTGGCGATATCGTTGCCTGTGCCGTTGAGCGCGGTGCCTACCAGCACCAGGTTATCCAGGTTGGTGGCTAAGGTGTAGTCGATGCTGGAAAGGACTGTATCGGTGCCTTCGTTCAGGTTTTCAGTAATAATATCCCCGGCGCTATCGACAATATATGTGTCGTTGCCTGTGCCACCACTCATTGAGTCGTTGCCTGTGCCGCCATCGAGGGTATCATCACCAGCACCGCCACTCAGAGTATCGTTGCCTGCTTCTCCCTTGAGGATGTTGTTGCTCGCGTTACCCGTAATCGTATTAGCAAGATCGTTGCCAATACCCTCTATAGCTGTACCTGTGAGAGTCAGTCTTTCTATATGGCTGCTTAAGGTATAGGTAGACGCAGTAGACTGGACAGTATCGGTGCCTTGACTGGCAACTTCAAGAATTACGTCCCCAGAGCTATTGACAGTGTAGGTATCGTTACCTGCACCACCTTTCATCGTGTCATTGCCTGCGCCGCCGTTGAGATTATCATTACCAGCGCCGCCGTCGAGATAATCATCTCCTCCAAGTCCGCTGAGGTTGTCGCTGCCCTCAAAACCGAAGATATTATCCTTCTCTGCTGTGCCGTTGAGAGTGTTATTACCGCTATCCCCACGGATTAGACCAACGGTATCAACCAGAATCGCACCTGTGAGATCGGCATTTACTAAGGTGGCGTTTGTGAAGTTGACTTTCGATAGGTCAGCATTATTCAGTTTGGCATTGGTGAAATTGGCACCAATCGCAATTCCATCAACGAACTTCACACCCGTTAAATCAGCACCCGTGAAGTTGGCGGTGGAAAAGTCGCCTTTAGATAGGTCAGCGTTAACCAAGCGAGCATTGGTGAAATTCGCGCCAATGGCAGTCCCATTCAAGAATATGCCTTCTGCGTTGGCTTGGGTGAAGTTGGCTCCACTCAAATCGGTATCAGCAAATTTAGCGCCAGCGAGCTTTGTTGCGGTAACGGTGCCATTGGTAGCGACAAACGCACTAAAATCAGCCCCCGTAAAATTGGCATCATCTGCGAAAAAGTTGGTTAAATCGGCACCGCGAAACCTGAGATTGCCCGTCTGTCCTGGTTCGAGTGGGGCATCACTCAACGCGACACCATTGAAATTAGCTAGGTCAAAGATCGAGTTTTGTAGGGTAATATCTGTTAATTTTGCCAACCGGAAATCAGCACCCGTGGCATCCACGTTGACTACAAGAGTCGCTTCCATGTCTGCTTCTTCAAACTTGGCATTCCGCAGAATGCTACCTGTAAAGTCAGACGCTTTGAGCTTCGCTTTGTAGAAATCAGCTCCAGTAAAGTTTGCTCCAGCAAGATTGGGTCGCTCGGACTGTTCGCCACTCAGATTCGCTTCTCGCAAATTGGCGTTGGTCAGGTTGGCGTTTGATAGATTGATTTCTTTTGTGTTAACTAATGATAGATTTGCTCCGGTTAGGTTTGCTCCCTGGAAATTGACAAACTCTAAGGTCGCTTTAAACAAACTAGCTGGCCCAAAGTTGCTATTCGCTGCGAACACAGATCCCGCTGCATTCACATTGCTCATAAATGATTCTTCAAAGTTGGTGCCTCTTAGTAGCGTATTGACGAATTGGACACCATAGAGCTGAGCTTTGAAAAAGGTCGAGCCATTCAGGTTTTGACCGTTAAAGTTATTGCCTGTGAGTAATTGGTTGCTAAAGTTAAGTGCCGCCACTGCAAATAATCTCCTATCAGGTCTACAAAAAACATGCAAAAACTTGGAGCAAGCAAACAGCTTGACTTTAAATAAATCCGCTCGCGTGAAGTTAGCCCAAGACAGGTTGGTTCCCTGGGATTGTTCGCCGCTAGGATTGGCTTATTGCTAACTTGACCAATGCCAGTTGGCGTTTTACAGATTGATGTCTTCTGTGACTATCTTGAACAGATTTGCTGTTGGCAGATTCGCTCTACTGAGGTTGACGTTATTCAGCGTTGCCAGGGACAAATCAGCATCGATAAATTTGGCTATTGATGCATTGTAATTCAGTAGCTTAGCTGCTCCAAAATTCCTCCTTACCAGGATGGTGTTGCTCAGCTGGCAGTTTGTCCAAAGTTGATTGTAAAAATTGGCTTTGGTCAGGTTTTGACCGCTAAAAATCACTCTAACTAGATTTTGCCCGCTGAAGTTTTGTGGCATGGTAGACACCTATAAAGGGGGTTAAAAACAATCAAGAATGATTTCCCGATATCGGTGAATATCAGCTGACATGGCGGGCACACGATCCAAGTTTAATTTCGCTTAAATCCAAACTGTTGCTATTTTGACATATGGGCTTTTTTCCTACTACTCAAAATCGCAATTTAACCACGCAGCTTAAAATTTATATATCAAGGCGATCCCACTTGCTTGAGTTGCCATATTTTCACCCGCCAACAAAATCATAATCGCCAATGCATCCGGCACGCGCAAGGGACGCACTTACAATTTTCGGGTCTAGCCAAAACTGCTCAAATAGCCTCTGCGATCTGCTTCCCGCAAAATGGCATCAACCAAATATTTCTCGGTAGCTTTGAACAGATTTACCTAATTTTATGTTTAATAACTTGGGTTTGTCAATGTTTTTATTAAAATTTTTATGAATTTTTTATCTAGCGATTAATTAACACTAAAAAGCCAAAATATGGGGATGGACACCACCTTTGGTCGCGCCCTTAATCCCCATGCTAGTTGCTATTTTTTTAATGAATGAGTGAAATATAAGCCCCTAATTTTTCCAAAAATAGTGACTTAAAACAGCTAGTTTCGCCTTTTGTCAGATGCGTCGCGCGTGCGGTCGGCATATCGCATCCAATAAAACCCGTTGCCTCGATCGTAGGAAATATAAAACTTCCTAATTCGTCTAACTTTCCTAAGAGCCAACATTTGTGTTACAAATCTGGTTTTCTCTTCATCTGATCCTTAGACAATACGTTTTTAATTGACTCAATTAAACTTTTCTTGATTGTATATGTCAACAATTATGAGAAAATTCTCATACTTATTTAGAGGTTTCTAATTATTGTATGCTGCCGCTATAAATCCAAGGTTAATTAAGATTAAAAAGCAAAAAGCTGGGGATGGACGCTACCTTTTGGCGCGCCCTTAATCCCCAGGCTAGGTGTTATTGTTTAATTGAGCGCTGAAATATAAGCCCCTAATTTTCCAAAAAATATAGAGGCAACCCGAAGTAAAAAATACGCAGCATTTTTCCGCACGAACTTGAATGGCGAATCTTTACCCACTTACTTCCAGGAATTAGTTTCGCCAAAGTTTTGCGCCAGGCGCATCAAATGCGACTCGTTGCATCTTGTTATCATAGGCAGGCTTAGATCAACATAGCTGTCTAAAGCTAGAAGACACTAATCCAACCTAGCTGTGTTGCCAATTTGGCTTTTTACAACAAATTACCTCCAGGTATTATTCGTCGATTTCTAGCTGTCCAAACGACGATTTTTACCAGAAACCGCGAATATGAGGGTAATTCATACATCTAACTTGGTATTGGTCGCTTCTTGCTCGCTAAACTTGACTCCTACTAACGCAAGTTGTTAGTTATAAACTTCGGGGTTGCTAATGGCTAATTGCTAATTGCTAATTGCTAATATACGATTTTTACTGACATGAGCCATCAGCCATCAGCCATTAGCCATCAGCCATTAGCCATTAGCTCCTATGCATGAGATAACTAGCAACTTGAGTTACTAGATTTTGCCGACTGAACTTTCCCAGAACAGTTAGCACCTCAAAATAATTTTAAGGCGCGTGAAATTATTGGATTACCGTAAATTCCAAGCTCAGGGAAACTTTTGCTTTATAGGGCTGTCTATGTACGCTTAGGAGTCTTTCATCATCAGAAAAATGGGTAGAAACCCCGTCCTTATAGGACGGCTTTACAGTTACCACTACTGCCTTGGGGTTGCTTGAATCGGTGTACTTTTGTGTTGTACTTTCAGCGGGACAGTTACCGCCTCGAATCTTGCCACCCTGTACACATAGTGTTTTGCTCGCCATTAGCCTCCCTTTCGGGGTAAAGTTAGCAAGGCCAATGTTTTAAGAGCTTGTTAGACTTGCAGCACTGTTTCAGTGACCTTAAAACTGTTTAACTGCAAATGACAGAGCAGGGAACTAGCTACGCATTCTCCGGTGTCGTGACTCAAAAAACCTAGACAAGGAAAGTCTTAGGCTGGTCAGGATGGCTTGTTAGATTTCTCTTCCAAGCCTCATGCCTTTAGGCTGAGGTTCCTGACAAGAGTAATATCCAGATTTGATAACTTTTGATAGTTGAGCAGCTCAGATATAAGTTGTCAATATAAAAACGGCAAAAATTGCCAACTTCCTACTTTTCGTACTTTTCGTACTTTTCGTACTTTTCGTACTTTTTGTACTTTTCCTACTTTTCCACCTAACCCAAGTTGTGCGATGGCTCTACCTTGGTTTATTTCGTGGTTTTAGTTGTAAAAGTAACCAATTTTTCTGCGAGCTGCTGCGAGCTAATTAATACCAAGTTGTGCCTCAGAATAGTAGAAGTTTACTTCGCTCTTTTCTCTGTTGTTTATTTGTCCCTTATATCCACTATCTTAGAAAGCAGCTTGCTAGAGCGAGCATCAAAATTATTTGATTTTATGGCGTTACGAACAAAATAGAGTAGTAACTAAGACTCAACATTAGCCAAATAAAAATAAACAGATGACAAGCGGCTGTATCAATTTCTACGGAACTGGGGCAAGAAATGCGGTATGGTCTTGTCAGAGCAGAATGTCAACCAGGATACAAAACCATGCGCGTCGAGCAGTTGCAGGCATTCCTAGCGATCGCTGAAACTGGCAGCTTTCAGAAAGCAGCGCGATTTTGCGGCGTCACTCAATCGACGATTAGTCGGCAGATCCAGTCGCTAGAAGCAGATCTGGGATTGCCGCTATTTCATCGCAGCGCGCAAGCAAAGCTAACGCTGGCGGGGGAAAGGTTTTTGCCCCGGGCGCGGAAAATCTGTCAGGAGTGGGAGAATGCGACGCAGGAATTAGCAGAGTTATTGGCGGGAAAACAGCCAGAACTGTGCATTGCAGCAATTGCATCGGTTTGCGCTCATCACTTACCGCCGGTTTTGCGCCAGTTTTGTAAGGATTACCCGGATGTACAATTAAGAGTGACTTCGTTGGGAAGCGATCGGGCGTTGAAAGTCCTCAAAGATGGATTGGTGGATCTGGCAATTGTGATGAACAACCGTTTTTTAACCGCCAGTCCAGACATGGTGGTGGACATTTTGTTCAACGAACCCGTGCAAGTATTGATGGCAGCGAACCATCCCCTCAGTCAGTACGAACAAGTACCTTGGTCAGAAATCACCCGTTGCCCACAAGTTGTATTTAAGGATGGCTACGGGATGCAACGCTTGGTACAAGAGCAATTTCACCGACAAGGGGCAAAGCTGCAAGCGGTGTTGGAACTCAATACCCTCGATGCATTCCGGGGTATCGTGCGCGAAGGAGATGCGATCGCTTTGTTACCCGAATCAGCGGTATTCGATGCGCGTTACGATCCAACTTTAGCAGTGCGCCCGACGGGGGAACCCACCTTGAGGCGTCAAGTAGTGTTGGTGACGACAAGCGATCGGATCTCCATTCCCCCGATTAAACACTTCCGCCAGCTAGTCCACCAGATGCTAGGAATTCAGTCAGAATCAGAAAAGCATGTTTTGCTAATGGCTAATAGCTAATGGCTAATAGCTAATGGCTAATGGTTCAATGAATAGAGCTAGCGATCGGCAATTAGCAATCAGCAATCAGCAATTAGCAATTAGCAATGAGCAAAGAATTTAGAGAACTGGTCAAAAAAATCGGCAGCGGTTCCCACACGGGGGAAGATCTGACTCGTGAAGAAGCAGCTGCCGCCACTCGGATGATGCTGGAACAAGTTGCTACTCCGGCGCAAATAGGGGCGTTTATGATTGCTCATCGCATCAAGCGCCCCACGGGAGAAGAATTAGCGGGAATGCTGGATGCTTACGCAGAATTGGGGCCAAAATTGCCACCGAGTTCGCGCCACGAGTACCCGGTAACGGTTTTGGGAATTCCTTACGACGGGCGATCGCGCACTGCGCCCATCAGTCCCCTAACTGCATTGATTTTAACCGCTGCTAATGTGCCAGTAATCTTGCATGGGGGCGATCGCTTACCGACTAAATACGGCGTCCCCTTGGTGGAAATTTGGCAAGGTTTGGGCGTAGACTGGACTCACAATTCCTTAGAGCAAACCCAGTCGGTGTTTGAAACAACGGGGTTGGGTTTTGTTTATTTACCTCGCCATTTCCCCCAAGCGCAACGGATATTTACCTATCGCGACGAAATTGGTAAGCGTCCGCCTTTGGCGACGATGGAGTTAATTTGGTGTCCGTATGCTGGGGATGTGCGTTTGATAGCTGGGTACGTGCATCCGCCGACGGAAAATATGTTCCAAACTGCGATCGCCTTGCGGGGAACTCCCAGGTATTTAACCAGTATTAAGGGATTGGAAGGTAGCTGCGATTTACCGCGAGATCGCACTGCTATTATCGGTATTGTTAAACCCGACGCCCCCTTTGAACGCTTACTATTAGCCCACGGCGACTACGGTTTTAGCAACATAAATCCTGCCTTGGAACCGACAGAAACTTTGGTAAAACAAATAGAATCGGTATTGCAAGGCGAACCTTCAGAACTGATGCAATCTGCGCTTTGGAATGGCGGATTTTATCTGTGGCATTGCGGCGTCACTCCCGATATGAATTCGGGTATTGCTGAAGCTAAAACCCTGCTGAATAGCGGACATGCGGCTAAAAAACTCCAGGAAATTCGCGCAGCTGTAGCATCACATCAAGCGGTGATGAGTTATTGAGCGATCGCTGCCATAAAAGCTGCTAGCGTTGATTGCTAATTGCTAATTGCTCGCAATTCAATTGCCAGAGATCAGCCATTAGCGATTAGCTATTAGCAGTTACACAACCGTTGCCTCAGGACATGATATTACGCAAAGAAACCGGGTTTCTGTGAAAAATTGTTGAGCAAATAAAGAGATCTAGGTCGAAACCCGGTTTCTTTTGGCCCCTACTGCCAATGATATCATGTCCGGTTGAATACTTATAATTCGAGCTGACGCCCAGACGCTAAGGACGCTCTGACGCGGAGACGTTTTTAATTACAAGTAATTAACCGGACATGATATGAATCCAATTACCAATTACCAATTACCAATTACCAACGTCACAATTTATAACTAGCAACTTGTGTTAAATTATGATTGCTTTAAATTCCCAACTCGAATCTCAAAGCTCAAAACTATTTCTCTCCGCTGTTATCCTTGCTGGCGGTAAAAGTTCTCGGATGGGGCAAGATAAAGCCCTGATTCCTTGGGATGGCATTCCTTTACTTCAGAGAGTTTGTCAAGTCGCCTCCCAATGCTGCCAGCAAGTTTACATTATCACCCCTTGGCCTGAACGATATCAAGAGATTTTGACTGATTTTAATTATCAATTTCTGGTAGAATCAAATCCAGGACAAGGGCCTTTAGTTGCCTTGGCTCAGGCATTGGCTGAAATTCCTAGTGAGTGGGTTTTACTTTTAGCCTGCGATCTGCCTTTATTGCAGGTAGAAATTATTCGAGATTGGGCGGATCGGTTAAATAATATACCTGGTTCTATTTTAGCCAATGTGCCGCAGCAGGAAACTTTTTGGCAACCTACTTGTGGGTTTTATCGCCGCGAAGCTTTACCCGAATTACAGAAATTTATTCAAGCAGGGGGGCGTTCGTTTCAAACTTGGCTAGAGCAAATACCCGTAGCTCCTATTTTAGTAGATGAGCAGTTAAGTAACATGTTGTTTAATTGCAATAGGCCAATGGATTTGAAAAAGGGGAATTGGTAATGGGAATTAAAAAGTAAAATCATCGTTAATAAAAATCCAGGTTATGCAGAAAAAATTATTGAATTAAAGTTTGACAAGCTGTCAAACTTTAAGATGATCGTATTATCAACAGATTGGGCAGAAAAATTCAACTATAATCTGAGCGACAAAACCTTGTAAGAGAGGCGTAACGGTTATGACACCTCTGCCCAATTACCGTCCCAAACAGCTTTCATTAGGGCCATTGGAAGCAGAAATTTTGCACATTGTTTGGGAACTGGGAACGGCTACAACTAAAGACGTACACGAACGCATTATGATCGATCCAGACCGGGAATTAACCTATTCGTCGGTGACAACTGTACTGCGTCGCTTGAGCGAAAAAGGTTGGCTAGAGTGCGATAAAACTAAGCGCTCGTTCGCTTGGCAAGCTTTAATTTCGCGCCAGCAGGCGCAGGCGTTAAAGGCATACGATCAGTTGCAGCGATTTCTGGCATCTGCTAACCCTGATATTGTAGCGGCGTTTGCGGATAGTCTGGACTCAGCAAGCTGCGAACAATTAGAAGCGATCGCACTGCGTATAATGGCTGTGCGTAAAGCAAGGGAGGAACAACAATAATGCACCTAATCATCATCCTGGCAGCACTTTTGTTAGCCTGGTATCTCCGATTGCAATGGTCTGATTCAGCACAAAATTGGGCAAAACGTTGGCAATGCGCCCTATTATGTTTTGCCCTTCCCCCGCTGCTGTTGATAATCACAGCGGCTTCGATCCTCTGCATGGGACCAAATGGATATATGGCAGATTTGGACAATGGATTGTTTAGCTATTTCTTAGCTTTGGGTTTTGCCGCCTGGGCGCTAGTAAAATGTCTGCAACTGGCGTTCCGGGGATATGGTGGCGTGCAACAAATTCGCGCTTCAACTCAAACTAATATCGGCGATAAATCTGCCCGCATTTTGGATACATCTGCTTTATTTTCGGCTCAAATTGGGTTTTGGCAACCTGAATTAGTTGTCAGTCAAGGGTTGTTACAAAAGCTGGATATGCCGCATCTGGAGGCAGTATTAGCTCACGAACAAGGGCATTATTATTACCGGGATACGTTTTGGTTTTTCTGGCTGGGTTGGTTGCGTTCTTTCACTTCTTGGTTGCCAAATACAGAGGCGTTGTGGGAAGAATTATTAGCTTTGCGAGAACTGCGTGCAGATCGTTGGGCAGCCAATCGCGTCGATCCGCTGTTGTTGGCTGAATCTTTATTGTTTGTTGCCAGCGACCGGGTACAAATGGTGGAACATTTCTGTGCTGCATTTAGTCAATCTGTGGGGCGAAATCGCTTGCAGGAAAGGATAGAAGCGCTGTTGACACCTGATGCTTCACCTGGTTTAAATTGGTGGGATTGGAGTTGGTTGTTGTTGGCGTTTGTGCCGTTGTTTGCTGTGCCTTTTCATGGGTGATTTTGTCAGTAGTTTAATTGTGTAGTTAACGCAGTGTAACGCACCATTTTTGCTGGTGCGTTACGGCGCGGCTTCCCATTTTTTGCCAAAATTGCCCCAGAATATGATGTCCTTAGGCAACGGTTGTGTAACTGCTAATAGCTAATCGCTAATGGCTGCTCTGGAGGCAATTGAAAAGCGAGCAATTAGCAAGCGAGCAATT
>NZ_BLAY01000089.1 GCF_020521235.1 Microseira wollei NIES-4236
TTTTGCTGCGCTGAAAATTATCATCCAACAAATTCTGAAATACCACGGCGGTTAAAACCGCTCGTGTCGCTTTTCCTCCCAGGTCTGAAGACGCTGGGTTTCCAAGCTCCCGGAAGTTTCTGATGAGATTTTGGATGTTGGATGTTGGATGTTGGATTGATTCTACTATTTCGGCAATACCGAGAATATCAGATAGTCGGTTCAGCATTTCTGGCAAACTACCGCGCCAACTTTTCTTCTGCTCACCTGCACCTCTGCTCACCTGCACCCCTGCGTTTTTCTGTTTGAAATCATCGCTGTATTGTTGATTCCACTCTTTTACCCATGCTGCAAATTCGCGCTGGCGTTTTACTGGTGTTTCTACAGAAGTAGCAGAAAGGACAATTGGTGATGGCGCTTTGTGTTTGAGGATGAAAGTGTGTCAGGCGTAATCGCTGAGATGCCAGTAAACTATCGCTGTAGTGGGATTGAGTAGCTGTTTCATTTCTTGCCATGTGGGTGATGTTTCATCCCACCCAGCTAGCAACCAAGATAAGCAGGCATTTTTTCCCTGTTCTGCTAATTCTAAGGCGGCGCACCAATTCCCAGATTGTACGGCAATATCAACTGTTAATTGTTGCAGCCAGGAGTATTTTAGTTGTAGTTTTGTTTGATTAGCTTCAGAGTGGTTTGATGATTCCAAAAAGCGCCGTAACGCATCAGTAGCTTTTCGCTGGAGTTCTTCTGCTTTTACAGTTTTTCCCCATTTTAGATAGAGGCGAACTAAATCTCGCAAAACCTCTAAATGCCTTTCTGGGAAATCTGCTAATGTCAGGGTTTTTAGTGCTTCGTTGAATTCGGTTACAGCTTGGGGGTAATAGCTGCGTCCTTTGAAATAGTGCGCTCTACCTATAGCACGATGTAACCTGCCCCAAATTTCGGGATGTGTGTCTTCGAGACAATATTTTAATCCTTCCTCATAGCTTGCTAATGCGCCTTGATAACCGCGTTGGTTGAGATGAGGATTTTTGCTGGCGATGGGACTTTGGAAAGCAAGAAAGGTATCGCAACTAGGTGAATTACCGGCTGCAACGCCCCGGTTGAACCAAGCGTCGTAGTAATCTAGTTTAAATTTCAAAGCTTGGTCAAAAGATGCGATCGCTTCTTCATATCGAGCCAAGTTATCACACAGAATAATACCCCGGTTGTTCCAAGCTTTGTGGTCATCTGGTTTAAAATTCAAAGCTTGGTCATAACTGGCGATCGCTTCTTCTAATCTTCCTAAATTAGCTAGCGCCAAGCCCCGGTTGTTCCAAGCTTCGTGGAAATATGGTTTAAAATTCAAAGCTTGGTCATAATTGGCGATCGCACCTGCAAAATCCCCAGCTAAATATTGCTGATTACCTGGCAAAAACCAAGCCTTAGCGTCTCCTACCTCTTCCTCTGCGTCCTCTGCGTCTCTGGGGTTCAATTCCTTCAACCTTCTCCCAACCTCACCCGCAACCTTTGACAACTCCCCAACATCCAACTCACCCAACTGCACCATCCGCATTGCTAACTCAGAATTCGCTGCATCTGACGCCAACAACCTTTCGCCAAACCGCTGCAACCAAGCCACCAACTCCGCCGCAGTAATATTTTTTGAGATCAAAAAACCCCGCACATCGCCTTGACTCCAGCCATCATTCACCCATTCCAAGAGTTCGAGAAATAAAGATTCATACCCGGTATCTGTCAGTATTTGCCGCTGTTGTGGAGTTCCATTTCCCACATTTGACCGCTGAGGAGGAGTTCCCAACCACCGCTGTAACAAGCTTTTCAGCCACCGCCAAACCTGCTTGAGCATCTGCCTTTGGTATTAATTTTATTCCGATATAGCGATTCTAATAAATTGCTACAGGAGGCGGCTGGGGGGTTACGGAAATGTGGGATTTTCGATGCGGGGAAGGTTGCGCGTCGCTGTCGCCGTCGCCGTCACCCTGAAGGGTGCGGCTACACAAACGAAGTCCGCCTGCGCGGACTGAAAAATCAACGGTTTAAAAGCCTGCGAAGGCAGGCTTTGTTTGTGTAGCCGCGATTTTAATCGTTCGGTGCTTTGTTTGTGTATCCGCGAGGCTTAGGATTCCGATTGTGGTAGGCTGCTAACCGTATAATTTAATCTGTGTTAGGGTGTGAGAAAGTGATTCCCGAATTTGACGAACATGGTAACTTACCACCAGGCGTACATTTTTGCGAATGGCAAGAATTTGTTGAGAGATTTGCGACAACAGATCAAAGATTTCTCTTGATACAAGGTTTGCAGATGGCAATGGAGGAATTAAAAGCCGCTGGTTGCCGGACAATTTATATCAATGGCAGCTTTGTTACCAGTAAATTAAGACCTGAAGATTTTGATGCCTGCTGGGATAGAGAAGAAGTCGATACAGATTATCTCAGAATCCATGCTCCTAGATTACTTAATCATTATGACCGCGCTAGACAAAAAGCTAGATACAAGGGTGAAATCTTTCCAGCAGACCAACCTGTAGGGAATTACGGAGACAATTCCTACAATTTTTTTCAAAGTGACAGAAAGGGAAATCGTAAAGGTATTATTGCTATAGACTTAATGAGGTGGGAGCCATGATTAAAAATGATTTAGAGTATCGAGTTACTCAAGAATGGGTAGAGAAATTTGAAAAATCTATAGCCGCAATGGATAGAGATGAAGAACGGAAAAAAAATGACCCTGACGGATGGGAACTTTTACGCAGTGCCTCCCAATGCCATCTCGATAAATTGAAAGCTGAAATCGCCGAATATGAAATGCTCATATCCCACGATAGTCATACGCCAATCGTGCTAGAACTGGAAGAACTTTATTATCTACCTCAAATTCTGATTAAAGCGCGGATAGCGGCGAAACTGAGCGAAAAAGAACTGGCGGCTTTAACTGGACTGACAGAAGAACAAATTAAGAGCTACGAACATAATGATTATGAAAATGCTAGCTACGTTCATGTCGGATTTGTGATGGATGCACTGGATATAAAAATTCAAAAATGTCAGTTTTTAATTCCTTTGGATACCTTGAGGAGAAAACCTTTTAATAAAGAGGATTTCCTATCTTCATCTCGGAAAAATAAGCAGTAGGGTGTTGACGGCGCGGATTTCATTTTTTCGGTTTCGTAGATGGAGATCTTGCACTTAGCTCAACACCCGCCAGGAAATCAATTTCCTGGCTAATAGCCGCAAGTCCACAGTGGACTGAATGCTGTTTTTCAGTCCTCTTTCAGAGGACTTTAGCTATTAGCCAGGGGTTTTAACCCCTGGCGGGTGATGCGACTGGTAGAAGATCTCAGCAGTAGGGTGCGTTAACGCAGTGTAACGCACCATTTTTGACGGTGCGTTACGGCGCGGATGCGATTTTTTGTCAGAATTTCACGATTAAACGCCGCGCCTAACGCACCCTACTGTCTGTGATAATTTGAGAAACCCGGTTTTTTAGAAAAAATACACTTTAGCGCCACAAACAGCGCTAAAGCGCTTACTACGAACTCTGTCTATCTATCAAGGATTTAAGAAGTCTAAATGCGCGCCTGCTTTAGACCGCAAATCCTCTGGTGTTCCTTGTAATCTCAATTTACCTTTATCCAATAAGACAATCCAATCAGCGCGATTAATTACTCTGGGACGGTGGCTAATTAAAATGGTCGTTTTCCCTCGACGGTGACGCAAAAGTCGCTCTAAAACTTGCGCTTCGCTTACGGGGTCTAGTCCGGCGGTAGATTCGTCTAAAATCAATACGGGCGGATCGTTAACTATTGCTCTTGCTATTGCTAATCTTTGCCGCTGTCCTCCCGAAATATTAGCGCCAAATTCGCCCAAAATTGTTTGATATTTATCGGGTAACTGACTGATAAATTCATCGGCTTCGGCAATTTGACATGCGCGGACAATGCTTTCAAACGTCGCGTCTGGGGAACCTAAACGGAAGTTTTCAAGTATTGAACGACTCCAAAAATGGGGTTCTTGGGGAACTAAAACAACCTGTTGGCGCAAGCTTTCCAGGGATAAGTCTTGCTGGTTATAAATCCCTATTCTAATATTACCAGATTGGGGTTGATACAATCCAGCAATTAGTTTGGCCAAGGTACTTTTACCGCAACCGGATTTACCGATAATCGCTACAACTTTACCACCGGGAATTGTCAGGGAAAAGTTTTTGACTAATTCCACTCTTCCCGCATAGTGAAAGTTAACGTTACTGCAAGTAATATCGGCGTCGTCTAGTATTTTCGCAAAGGGCTTTTTACCATCTTCTTGAGTTTCTGGCGTGGCGTCGATTACTTCCCCTAAACGTTGACTAGCTGTTTGGACGCGGGTGAATTCATCTACCAATCCAATCGCGGTAGTAATTAAACCAGCAAAGTTTTGATTCATGCTGTTAAAAGCCAGCAATTGTCCGATGCTGAGTTCTTTATTAATTACTAGCCAACTGCCTAACCAAAGTAAAGCGATCGCACCACTCCCAGAAACAAATCCGGAAAAAATATTGTTGATAATCCCAATTTGAGTCGTGCGGAAGTTTAAGTTAGCCAATCGCCCAAATCTCCCCTGCACTTCTTCCCAAAATTGCGAAGAAGAATTGGTGGTTTTCATCGTCAACGCGCCTTTGAAGGTTTCGACTAAAACCCCTTGGTTTTCTGCCTCTAAAACTAAAGTATTGCGAGTTTTTCGCTGTAAAGCTGGCAAGAATACAATCGTCGATAAAGTCATCAACGCAGCCAGCAATACAGCCGCAATCGTCAGTTTCCAACTGTAAAACAGCATAAAGAAGAACGAAACAATCGCAATAAATAGCTGACTGGGGAAACTGACCACGACTTGGGAAACTAGCTGGTTAATGTCTTCAATATCGTGGAGGCGACTGACGATTTCGCCACTGCGCCGCGATTCGTAATAAGAAAGCGGTAAGCGCAGAATTTGTCGCCCGAATTCCAAGACTAAACCTAACTCCAACCGCTGGGCAAAGTGGGCGATAAAATTAGATTGCAAGAATTCTAAACCGCTGCTAAAAACGTTCATGACGATGACAGCGATCGCTAACCCCGTCAGCAGTTGCATATCCCCCCGCACCAACACATCATCGGTGAGAATTTGCAGCAAAAACGGCGAAGCTAAAGACAGCAACCCTAAAACTAAATTTAACAGCAATGCTTGCGTTAGCAAAGCCCGAAAAGGCCAAACTCGGCGCGCAAACCGAGTCACACCGCCAACTTTATCATCGGTTTGGCTAAAAAAGCGCACCGGATCGGGTTCCAACAACAGCATTACCCAATCAGTCCAACCTTCCTCCATCTCCTCGCGGTCAACGTAGCGGATACCTATTGCCGGATCTGCGATCGCATATTGCTTAGCTTTTTGTCCGTACAAAACCACCCAGTGGGAACCCATCCAGTGAATAATAGCTGGTAGCGGTGCAGCCTCCAACTGGTCTAAAATATCCGGTGAAGTTCGCACAGTGCGGGCATTAAAACCCATCACCTCCGCCCCTCGCTTCAACCCCAACAAAGTCGTTCCCATTTGTCCGGTACCCACCGCTTCCCGAATCCGATTGAGTGCAAAGATGCGCCCATAAGACTTAGCAACAGAAGCAAGACACGCCGCGCCGCAGTCTTCTTCGCTATGCTGCATGACAACTGAGTATTTCATTAGAAAATTAATCTAAGTTTGATACACCAAGTAGTTAATTCGCCCTCATCCCACCCCCATCAGCAAAAAAATACCCGTAGTTTTACGGGTGCATCAAATTATTTAACTGACAATCCTAGAAACCGGGTTTCTGGGTAAATCTTTAGTTACCAAACCAAGGATTTTTTAGAGAAACCCGGTTTCTGGGCGCAGGACAATCCTAGAAACCGGATTTCTGGGTAAATCTTGAGTTGCCAAACCAAGGATTTTTTAGAGAAACCCGGTTTCTTTGCGTAAGTCCTGCAATCAAAAATTGCCGGTAAATTGCCTAATTTCCGGCGAATTCATCCGAATTACCACATCGAACTTTTACCCATAAAAGTATGAGTGTTAGCTCAAATTATCCATTTTTAGATAACGAGATACTTTTATGGGTTACAGTTTGGCGGTACGCTGGTAAGATAAACTACGTGACCTTAGTTCGACATCACAACTGAGGTAAGAGATGGAGACGCGGCGATGTTCTGGAAAATCTCTCCGCGTCACCAACTTTTTCTTAGCACCAAGTTAGAAGAAGCCGCGTTGTTGGCAACTTTTGCTTGTGGCGCTTCGTTTCCCAAAAATGACTTAAATCGAACTCAGATCGCGCCATGACTCGCGTCACCGTTCGTACTATTACAGCTAACCTTAGTTGTAGCTGTAGTAAGAACGCCGACAGGAGTAATAGCGGGGACGGTAACAATGTCCGTAGTAGCGACGACGATGACAGCGGCGACGGCGGTGCCCATAACGAAGCTCGTATACGGGAGTGTACCCAACGAACTGGTAGTAATAATAGTGGGCACCGTTGACTGTTTCAGCTTCTTCAGCAGACAGATCGGTGAATAGCGTGGTTGTTTCCATTTCCTTTCCTTTCACAGTGAACTCCTTTTGGAATTGATATAGAGGAGAAAACCCGCAGGAAGCTGTACTGATTTGTAGCTTGTTCTTGCGAATTCTAATACAGATTACCCAAGCCAGAGATTACATCCGGATAGCTCTGGAAAGTTGTTAACGTTTCTTAACAAAACCTGAAATCGTGATGATTAACGACAAATTTGACATAGATCCCCTAAATCCCCTCGATAGCGACGACTTCCTCCCGCCTATGGGTCGTTGGATGAGATTAAGTGGCATATTTTTGATGGGGACGTTTGGTGCAGCGATCGCGCTGTCTGGGTTCATCAAGTACAATACCGTCGTCAAAGCATCTGGGATGGTGCGTCCTCAAACCGAATTGCAAACCGTACAGGCGCAAAGCGAAGGAAGACTCACAGCGATTAAAGTGAAAGAAAATCAGCAAGTGCAAGCGGAAAGCGAGATCGCGCAGATCGACGACACCCCGCACAAGCGCAAGAGAAGCCAGGTGCAACAATATATAGATCGCTTGAGAACGCAACAGCAGCAACTCAAGAATCAAATCTATGGCAGCACCAGCGGCAATAGACAAAATCCACCGCGAGGTTTGGACATCAACGAACTCAACTTTCCCAACCTAGCGCCGCAGATCCGACAGTACAAGCAACTACAGAATAATATCGACAGCGCACATAAAGAAGTAGAACAACTCGACGAAGCAATTGAAAACAGTACGATCCGGACACCAGTTGCTGGCACGATCTTTGGTTTAGACGTGGAAAACGTCGGTCAGCCGGTACGTAATGGTGCCAGAATTGCCCAAATTATCCCCAAAAACGTGCCGATGGTAATCAAAGCCAACGTACCCGTTGATGCACTGGGTCAAGTGGAAGTCGGTCAATCTGTGCAATTGCGGGTTTCAGCATATCCTTATCCGGATTATGGCACCCTGAAAGGGAAAGTGAGCGAGATCGCACCCGACGCCGTCACCGCACAGAACCAGAATAATAACAATAACGATGAAGGCAGCTTCCCCGCTGCTGCGGCTTACTACGAAGTCACGATTGTGCCGGAAAAAAGTTATTTAACTAGGAGCAATAAGCAATACAATATTCAACCCGGAATGGGAGTGACAGCAGATATTATTTCTAGGGAAGAGACAGTACTAACATTTTTGTTGAGAAAGGCAAGATTGATGACAGATTTGTAGCAAAAAGATCGTTCGTAGTAAGGACTTCAGTCCTTCGCTCAGTTGCATGTCCCGACAGGGACTTAAGTCCCTGTCTCATAGCAAAAGTCCTCTTAAGAGGACTATAAAAGCTTCTTCATTCCACAAAGCGTGGACTTTTGGGCAGAGGAAATGGAAAAATTGTTGAGGCGATATCGCCTTCGCGAAGCTTGCGCCTAGCGCATTCGCTTCGGTGAGTTGTCTGGATAAATAATTTTGCGATCGCACTAATTCTGGATGGGGAAATGAGGTGCGATCGCGCAGCGTGCGGTCGGCATATCGCTTTGGGCGAGTGCTAGGGGTGTGCATATCGCTGCCAATTCTAACGCTTAATTTATCTGATATCGTTTCCTTAGGCATCGGAATTACGACCTGTAGGGGCTTTTCTTGCAATTAGCAATTAGCAATTAGCAATTACCCAGAAAGGCCAATCATTCCGATGCAACCGGATTTGATATGAATGCTTCACTTTGAACGCTGCTTTGATTTGGCTGGATTAATCGATTTTTCTCAAATCTAGGCAGAGTCACCATGCCAAGTAAAACCAAACCCGCGATCAAAAGTAACTGGGTAACTAAATCGGGAGATTTTTCGGGATTTTCTTGAGGAATTTTCTTAGTATCGCAAATTTTTTCACAAACAGTGCAAAAGTAGAGGTGTTGTTTGTCAGAGTCAGGATGCCTTTGGAAATTACAGGGCAACGAATGAAGATTCGTGTTATCTTGGTAAGGACAATCTTTAGACATAGTTCTATATCGATTCTGTTGTTTTAACTATGTCAGTACATTCATGCACCCAGTGAGAATGTGTAAGAAGACTCACAAAATACTCACCCACATACCCATTTGTGCAAAGTACATAAGAAAAAGAAACCCGGTTTTTTCAAAAAACCGGGTTTCTCGTGTTGCGCCGACATGGGATCCCAGAGACTAGATCTCTGACTTCTGTTGTGAAGTCGGGGAGCTGGGTAAACTTAATGACTAAGGACAAATGATTTAATCGTATTTACATACTCCCTTACCACAGGTTGTTGCGTAAAACCGTCGTCAGTTTTTTCAATCAGCGATCGCGCTTGCAAAGACTGTAGCACTTCCAGCAACTCTTGTTGCGAAACAGAGGGAATAGAAAGCCGCAGTTTCTCCAGCCTCATCGCCTCCCAGTTAATTGCCAGCGAGGACATCACCTGTTTTTCTAAATCTGACAGACGATTAAACTGCTGATCTAAAATATCGCGAATCTCTCCAAAAACTAGCGTCCCCTGGGCTAAAAAATCAGCGATATTTCCTTCAAATAAATCCTGGATCGCCGTGGCAACGATTTTCAACAGCAGCGGATTGCCTGCATAGAAATACGAGAGCTTCTCCCAATCTTCTTCCCAGCCAAAAAGCCCTTTTGTCATCAAAATTTTTCTCGCTTCTATCTCCTGCAAACCCCCCAAATATTTGCAGCGAACGGGTAAAGTTTTGCCTTCTTGACAAGCCAACCCCCTTGGTTTCTCCCGGCTAGTCAGTACCAAGCAACTTGGATGGCTTGCTTCTCCAACTATTGTGAAAAACTGACCGTAACCTTCATATCCTTCGCGATAGCGCCCGCCGCAATTGCCACTTTGCAGAACCGCATCAATACTATCCAGGATTAGCAGACAAGGTGCGGAGCGTAAATAGTACATTAACTGGCAGATTCTACAGTCCAAAGTCGTTGGTAAATCCGTTCCCCGCTGTTTTGAAAGGAATTGAACGATCTCTGCCAGAATTGTTTCCACGGGTGGTGCATTGCGGAGACTGCGCCAAATTAGGTACTCAAACTGAGTTTGAATTTGTTCTGCTAACTTGATAGCCAGAGCAGTTTTACCCATTCCCCCCATGCCCAATATTGCCACCAAACGACATTTATCCTGCAAAATCCATTGCTTGAGAGTAGCGAGTTCGTCAGTGCGTCCTAAGAAAAAAGAAACATCAATCGCTTCGCCCCAATCTTGGTGCTGGTTATTGTTACCATTGGATGCCAGAAAAGTTTGTGTATCCTGACTGCTGAGGCTGTTATTGGGAATTGGTGAGAATCGCCGCCGCAGGACAGACCGGAAATTATTTTTAGTGACTTTTTCCCCCAATGACTTAGAGAGCGCGCGCCACAACCCAGAGCCAACATCCCGCAAATAATTGGCATCGTAACCAGCTAAAGCCGCAATTTCTTCATACACCCGTTCTTCCCAAGCTCCCCGAAATACTAGCTCTTGAACGTGATTGAGAGACTCTGGCTTTAGTACAGTCTCCAAAAAAGCAAGTGCGTCTTCTATATTCATTTTTCCCAGCTTGTAAAAATACTTAACAATCCGATTTGTTAAACCAGGTAACCGTTGCATCTACTGCTGTTGGGTGACAGCATCCTACTCCCTTTGCTTGGCAAAGGTTATGCGCTGTACCCCCATCACAACTACACTTCAGTATTTTTCCATAAATTTCAGGACTATTTTAACAAAACTTAATAATACTTGCCAAAAAATTCTGACATTTTCTCACATTTTCTTACGGTAAATCAGGAATCTTTAACTTAACTTTATGAAGTAGGCCACTGAAGTCAGTAATTATCAGGGCGATCTGAGAAAAGTAACGAGTTCTCGCCTCCAAATTGTTACTGACACAAATCAGAAGTGAAAGAGACAGTAGTTTCACTGAGAAATTACCGTTTTTTCAACACTTTGTAGCCTCAAAAATAGCTCTTGATTTACATCAGTTGTACTGAATTTTTGCAGGGAGAAACTATCATGGCAGATTTCTTTGGCGATGGGCTAAACAACAACTTCAGCGGGACTCCTCTAGCCGATCTCATGCTTGGTGCGGGTGGAAATGACACGCTCAATGGTGCTGGTGGTAACGACCTATTGCTGGGTGATTCTGGAAATGATTCACTCATTGGTGGTGCTGGTCTAGACACTCTCTATGGTGGAGAAGGCAACGATACCCTAGATGCAACTGGAGGAGGTCCTGATACGCTCATTGGTGGAGTTGGCAACGACGTTTACATTGTTGACAGCACAGGTGACACGATCTTAGAGGGTGCCGGCGCTGCTGGGGGCATCGATACCGTCCGGTCTTCCGTCACCTATACGCTGGGTGCCAACGTGGAGAACCTGGTACTCACGGGTGTCCTCAATATCAACGGTACGGGCAATGGCCTTGCCAACCAAATCACTGGGAATAGTGGCAACAACATTCTCAGCGGTTTAGGTGGCAATGACACCCTTACTGGCGGTGCTGGCAACGACACGATGAGTGGCGGTGCTGACAACGACACGATGAGTGGCGGTATCGGCAACGACATCATGAGCGGCGGTAATGGCGACGACAACATGAGCGGTGGCGATGGCAACGACAACATGAATGGAGATGCTGGCAACGACATCATGAATGGAGATGCTGGCAACGACATCATGAATGGAGATGCTGGCAACGACAACATGAATGGCGGTGCTGGTAACGACAACATGAGCGGTGGCGATGGCCTCGACACCCTTACTGGCGGTACAGGCAGTGACACCCTGGCTGGCGGTGCTGGTAACGATGTCCTAATTGACGGGGGCGGTAATGACCGCTTCCTCTTCAACACAACCTTTGCTACCGCCGGTGTAGATACGGTTAATAACCTCTCAGTCGGCGTTGACAAAATTGTCCTCGACAAGACAATCTTCGCCGCCCTCGAAACAGTTCCTATTCCGGGTGGTGCTGTGTTGCTAGCCAACGACTTTGCCGTCATCAATACGAATGCCTTCATCGAAAACATCACAGCGGGAAATACCAATGCTGAGATTGTTTACAACACCGTAACCGGCAATTTGTTCTACAACCCGGATAATAATACACCAGGTCTTGTGGGCGGTGGTCAGTTTGCCACACTCGTCGGTTCTCCGAATAATTTATCAAGAACCGACTTCCTCGTTGTGGTGTAGCAATAATTGCGGAATCTCAGAATTGAGAAACTCGGTTTCTGCGTCCATATTTCGTTGCTCTTCAAATGACTTGTGCTAGAAACCGGGTTTCTTTGTGTAAGTCCTACTAACTCAAGTTGCTAGTTATCTCTCTGGGAGCGGCTAATGGCTAATGGCTAATGGCGAGATTGGTAAAAATCCAAGCTTAGCAATTAGCAATTAGCAATTAGCAACGCCAAAGTTTATAACTAGCAACTTGCGTTACTACATCCTCTCAAAAAACTGAAATAGAGGCGGAAAATATGCCAAATTTGTCCTTGCTAGGCGATAGACCATTTGCTCCGATTACAGTAGGTCTAGACAATAACTTTACGAAAAACGATGGAGGATGGATTACTCAGAATGACTATCCCCGCCAGCTAGCCGATGTTAATGGTGATGGTCGAGACGATATTGTTGGTTTTGGTTTTGACGCCGTTTATGTCTCCCTGGCTAACGCCAATGGCACCTTTGCTCCGATTACAGTAGGTCTAGACAATAACTTTACGAAAAACGATGGAGGATGGATTACTCAGAATGACTATCCCCGACTGCTAGCCGATGTTAATGGGGATGGTAGAGACGATATTGTCGGTTTTGGTTTTGACGCCGTTTATGTGTCCCTGGCTAACGCCAATGGCACCTTTGCTCCGATTACAGTAGGTCTAGACAATAACTTTACGAAAAACGATGGCGGATGGATTACTCAGAATGACTATCCCCGCCAATTAGCCGATGTCAATGGGGATGGTTTAGCCGATATTGTCGGTTTTGGTTTAGACAACGTTTATGTCTCCCTGGCTAATGGCAATGGCACTTTTGCTCCGATTACAGTAGGTCTAGACAATAACTTTACGAAAAACGATGGAGGATGGATTACTCAGAATGATTATCCCCGTCAGCTAGCTGATGTTAATGGGGATGGTTTAGCCGATATTGTTGGTTTTGGTTTAGACGCCGTTTATGTCTCGCTGGCTAAAGGAGATGGCACTTTTAATCCGATCGCAGTAGGTCTAGACAATAACTTTACGAAAAACGATGGGGGATGGATCGCTCAGAATGATTATCCGCGTCAGCTAGCTGATGTTAATGGGGATGGTTTAGCCGATATTGTCGGTTTTGGTTTTGACAACGTATTCGTCTCATTTGCTAACGGCGACGGCACCTTTGCTAATGCCACAGTAGGTGTGGCAAATAACTTTGCGAAAAATGGTGGGGGATGGATTACTCAGGATGATTATCCGCGCCAACTAGGTGATGTTAATGGAGATGGTCGCGCCGATATTGTCGGTTTTGGTTTTGACAACGTTTTTGTCTCCCTGGGAACTACCAATAAAAATGATTCAATTGTCGGTGGCAGCGGTAATGAAACCCTCGATGGGTTAAGTGGCAATGATACTCTCAGAGGTGGTGCTGGGGACGACAAATTATATGGTCGTTCTGGCAATGATTCGTTGGACGGGGGTATTGGGAACGACTATCTAGATGGTGGCACTGGCAATGACACCCTCGACGGTGGAGACGGGAATGATACGATTGCTGGCGGTGCAGGTAATGACCGACTGATTGATGGTGGTGGAGACGATCGCTTCCTGTTCAACACACCCCTCGCCACTGCTGGTGTAGATACCGTCGATGACCTGACAGTTGGCTTCGATAAAATTGTCCTGGCTAAGTGGGTATTTTCGGAACTCGAAACTGCTGCTGGTGGTACTTTGTTGGCTTCAGACTTTGCCAACGTCACTGGTAGCGAAGCCACTAGCGCATTTGAGATTGTTTATAACCGTACAACTGGTGGCTTGTTCTACAACTCGAATGGGGCTTTACCAGGGTTTGGCACAGGAGGCGGTCAGTTTGCCACCCTGGTCGGGTCTCCCGATACGGTATCAAATACTGACTTCCTTGTTGTGGCGTAACGACGATCTGAGAAACCGAGTTTTTTTCATAGAAACCCGGTTTCTTTGCCTAAGTCCTGAGAGTTTAGTTGCAACAGGGCTGACAAATTTCCAGCCCTGTTTGTTTTGTCGATATTAATCAAGAACTGACAATTCCCGACCACTGAACTTTTTTCTCTTTGTCTCTACGATAAGAGAAGAAATGTTCGGGTTGTTGATAGGTGCAATGAGGCGCGATCGCCACCTGTTCGCCACAAATTCCCATCCGTTCTAATTGCAACTCGTTCACCCTCCGCACATCCAACCGCACCTTTCCATCTTCCTCATCGGGTAATATCGGTGGATTCGGTAACCATTGCAACGTGTCTAGAATTTCTTGCGGTGAATCCGATGGTATAATGCTGGCTCCGACTTGGGCGGCAACTTGCACATCGACTTGGTAGACTTCCCCCGCGATCGCCGGCCCCATGGCAATGCGAAGATGCTTAAGTTGACTGCCATTGGATTGGAGACGCGCGATCGCCACAGGTAAAATCTTCTGTGCAGTCCCCCGCCACCCCGCGTGTATCGCCGCGACTTGTCCTGTCTCCACATCCCCAATTAACACCGGCGTACAATCTGCCGTACAAATCCACACCGCCTGATCTGCCCGTTCTGTTACGATACCATCCGCCGGGGGCAGAAAATCTTTATCCAGCTTCCCGATTTCTGTTGCCGCGCCGACGAACTGTTCCACTTGCTTTGCCGTAACGACAGTATTGCCATGTACCTGTTGTGCCCGATAAACCTTGACATCGGGACGCAATGCTGCTAAAAATTCTGCCGGATAGAGAGGCCAAAACTGCTGGGTAAAAAAGCCGTGAGGCCACTTTTCCAAAAGACTACAGGTAAGATAGGGCAATCCTTCCCAAGTGCGCCAGTGCCAGGTATGCATAGATTGGGTCATCGGTAGTGGGTCGTGGGTAGTAGGTATTTTTTACCTAGTATCACAAAATCTCTTGGACTGTAATCCGCAGCCACACTCAATCTAAAATCTAAAATCTGAAATCTAAAATTTTCAATCACCAGTGGAATTCAATCGGCAAAAATTTATCGCAGCGATAGGTGCGTCCCCACAAGAAACGCCGCATAATTTCCAGATCTTTGAAACCGTCGCTTCAACTAACCAGACGCTGTGGCAGTTACTTGAGGGCAACGCACCCCCCCGAACCGTTGTGATCGCCACCCAACAAACCGCAGGACGAGGACAGTGGGGCAGGCATTGGCAATCTGCACCGGGTGGATTATACTTATCCCTGGCGCTGTTTCCAAAGGTGCCAACTCAATTGGCGGCTGGTCTGACTCTATGCAGTGCTTGGGGAATTGCTACCGCTTTGCGCGACAAAGGCATTCCAGTCTGGCTCAAATGGCCCAACGACCTCGTACTTTCAGGGCGCAAATTAGGGGGCATTCTTACCGAAACTAGAGTACAGCAAGGGAAAATCGCCAAAGCTGTTGTGGGAGTAGGCATTAACTGGGCTAATTCAGTTCCGGAAACAGGGATCAATTTACAATCCTTTTTAGAAAATAACCCAGTATCGCCGATTACCTCGCTGGAAATCTTAGCTGCTGTTACTCTCATGGGAATTGTTTCTGGATACCAATATTGGCAGGAAAAAGGAATCGATCATCTATTGCCAGCTTATGAAAATATACTGACCAATATGGGTCAAACAGTCACAGTCGATGGACAAGCGGGGGTAGTAGTGGGAGTTTGTGCCAGAGGCAATTTGCGGGTGCAAATCTGTCAAACGGGAGTTGCAACCCCTGTGGAAATTAGCGTAGAGCCCGGTACAATCAGTCTGGGTTATAGATAAAGTTTTAGTCAATTTACTTACGGTGTGATGGAGATGGAAAAACCAATCAACCGAGACAAGCAAATAAAATTGCAGTCCGAAGAAACTCAATTAGTAGCGCTCGCCACCAATCCCTCGCGGGGTAAATTTTGGCAGCGGGTTATGTTAGCGCAAGGCATTGGTTGGGTCGGCGCGCTCGGCATTCTCGGTAGCAGCATCGCTTGGACACAAGAGCAAGCATCCAACCCAGGCGGTGGTTCTACAATTGTGGAAGCGCTCCCCAAAGCTTCCCCCATCGAACCAAATTTAGCAGCTCCCAGACGCGCTCCAGCTCGGTCGGGACGGCGCTTAAGAGCCAGAATGCAGCGGCAAAGACAAAGAATAACATCCGCTGTTAATAACAATACATACATCGACAGAACCGATTACAGTCTGGGTGCGACCAGACGCAGAAGCGGCGGAACTGACACCTATGACGCCCCCAGTTCGGTGGTGATGACCGAACGCACCACGAGGCGTCAAACAACGATCGCCAGAAGACAGCGGGCGATCGAAGCTGGCGAATCAGTGGCGCGCGTGAGAACAAGGGTGAGGAGTAATCTATTTAGACGGGATTCTGCTTCAGAGACGCAAACGGATCGCTCAATCGAAATCCCCGTTTACCGTTATAGAGTCGGTCGCATCTCCCGCCGTTCCCAAATCACCCGCCGCAACTCACAACCGACTCAATTCGGGCGCATCTCTCGTGGGTCACAAATTGCCCGCCGTAGAGAGCAACAAATTCAAGTCGATCGCATCTCCCGTAGGGTACAAATTGCCCGCCGCGCTCCACAAATTCAAGTCGATCGCATCCCCCGTAGGGTACAAATTGCCCGCAACTCGCAACCCACTCATGTAGAACGCAGCACTCGACGCAGCCAAATTGCTCGCAGAGGGCAACCAGAGCAGTTAGAAAGAAGCACTCGACGCAGCCAAATTGCTCGCATCGTGCAACCAGAGCCAGAAAGAAGCAACAGACGCAGCCAAATTGCTCGCATCGTGCAACCAGAGCCAGAAAGAAGCAACAGACGCAGCCAAATTGCTCGCATCGTGCAACCAGAGCCAGAAAGAAGCAACAGACGCAGCCAAAAGGCGCGCATTGGGCAACCAGAGCCAGAAAGAAGCACTAGACGCAGCCAAATGTCGCGTTCCCGACGACCGGCGCAAATCCCGATCGAATACGTTGCCAGTACTTCGGCGAGCGAACGCATCGCCAATAGCTCCAGCATCAATAATTTCCGCCGTCGTTCCCAAACAGCATGGCGTTCTTCGCGTCGAGGCGCAGAAGTAGCCGCAGTCGGGCAAATCCAGATCGGCTCGGTTACCCCCAATCCCAACTCTGTCCGCGTCCGTCATTGGAACGGGATCGGGACGCAGACAACCTTGCCGCAGCGTTTAGCCCCGCAACCCATCGGCAGGGAGCAAAACAGCCAACCCATCCCGCCTTGGCCCGGTTTAGCTTACAATACCGCCACAAGCAAACCCCAAGAATATCCTCGCCGTCCCACTCTTCCCATCATCTTTCCCCTTTCCATACCCGCCCAGATTACCTCAGTCTTCGGTTGGCGAATTCATCCCATTAGCGGCGACCTGCGCTTCCACACCGGAACCGATTTGGGGGCACCAATGGGAACCCCCGTCGTGGCAGCTTATCCGGGTCGGGTCGCCCTAGCAGATACGTTAAGCGGCTACGGCTTAACCGCGATCATCCAGCACAACGACGGCACTCAAGAAACTCGCTACGCGCACCTGTCAGAGGTATATGTCGAACCAGGAGATTTTATCGAACAGGGAACCACAATCGGGCGCGTGGGTAACACCGGCACCTCTACTGGTCCCCACCTCCACTTTGAAATTCGCGAGCAAACCCCAGAAGGCTGGGTAGCCATAGATGCGGGCGCTCAAATCGAGTCCAGCTTAGCTAGACTGCTCAATACCTTGCAGATCGCCCAATCGCCCCAATCAGAAACCACCGAGTCAACCAAACTCGCCCAACCAAAAACCCAGCTAGATAACACCGAATTACCCGAAATTATCGTCCCCAATACCCCAGCCTATTTCGTTCCACCTTTAACTGGAGGCTAACCCAATTGCAGATTGCAGATTTAAGATTTCATATCATGTCCTTAGGTATCGGTAGTGCATGGATGGCTAATTGCTAATTGCTAATTGCTCGCAATTCAATTGCCAAAAGAGCCATTAGCGATTAGCTATTAGCAGTTACACAACCGTTGCTACCGGACATGATATCAGATGGAAAATTAAATCTGCAATCTTAAATATTTAACAGTTTAAAAATAGCTAATAGCTAATTGCTAATTGCTCATAGGAATATTTTCCAGATCGACCATTAGCCATTAGCGATTAGCCATTAGCGATTGACCATTAGCCATTAGCGATTGACCAGCCATTAGCGATTAGCCATTAGCGATTAGCCATTAGCAGCCCTAAAATTTAAAGATAGCCGTGTTCGGCTAGAAAGGCTGGTGTAATTGTCTCTAAACTGGGGACTTCGCCCCAACTAGGCGCAGTCTCGCGACTATAGCCAAAATGCAGGAATCTTTCCACATATTTGCCTAAAATATCTCCTTCCAAATTCACCCAACTATCTGGTTGGAGATATTGCAGGTTCGTCTGGGCAAAGGTGTGGGGAATGACGGCAACTTTAAACCAAGTTCCCTTCTTGTCGCAGTCTGAAACAGTTAAACTTACCCCATTGACGGCGATACTGCCTTTGGGGACAATATAACGGGCGACAATTTCCGGAGCGGTAAAGGTGATTTCCCAGGAATTGGCGGTTGGTTCGAGCGATCGCACTTCACCCACCCCATCCACGTGACCCGTGACAAAATGTCCGCCCAACTTGCTGCCAACCCGCAGCGATGTCTCTAAATTGACCCAGCTATTTTCTAGTTGCTGCCGTCCCAACGTAGTTCGCCGCAGGGTTTCTGGAGAAGCAGAAGCCACAAACCCCGATGAATGTATCTCCTCGACGGTCAGACAAACCCCATCCACCGCCACGCTGTCGCCGATCGCCAGACCCGGTAAAATTTGCTCGGCTGCCTCGGATGAGCAAGAAATCCGCAATTTATCAGACTCTTGCGGCTCAATTGTAGCTAAAGCTTGAATTAATCCGGTAAACACTGCTTTATTACTCAAAAATTGCTCAAAGAAACCTCGAACGGGCTGAAACTGGTGACAAAGGCAACAATTTATCCAGCCTAATGGTCTACTTATACAATCAAAATCCCAAACCCGACCTGTGAGATCCGCGTCAAGATCGAGGCATACTTGGGTAAAGACCTTATTATGGGTTTGACCGTAACCAGGTCTAAAAGCCCGAACAGAGTACAACAGATGAACTCTAGCGACCCCCCCCAACAAAGTCGATTCTTACCGTTGGACTATTCAGTACCAGTTTACCGCTCAAATTTGATTCCCTATCGCCTAAGGTATTCTAGAGGCTAAGCTAATGATTGAGATGAAAGTCGCCGGAATTGCACTCGATGCTATGACGCGCAGCCCGATAGTGCTTCTGAAAGATGCTTCAGATAGACGGGCGCTACCTATATATATAGGCCAAGACCAGGCCAAATCTATTATTGGGGCTTTGGAAAAACAAGCGCCTCCTCGCCCCCTCACCCACGACCTGTTCGTGAATATGTTAGAAGCTTGGGGTATGACCTTGGAGCGGATCGTGATCCATGCGCTGCAGGATAATACATTCTATGCTTTGCTGATCGTCCGTCAGGGTGAAGTCAAGAAAGAGATCGATTCGCGCCCCAGCGATGCGATCGCGATCGCCCTCCGCACCAACAGCCCCATATGGGTAATGGAAGAAGTAATCGCCGATGCCTCGATCCCCGTCGATCGAGAAGCCGATCAAGCCGAACAAGAAGCCTTCCGCGAATTCTTATCCAACCTAAGACCCGAAGATTTGATTCAACGCGGACGCTTCAGTCCCGGCGAAGGCTAATTATGCCAGGATTTTAGATTTTGGATAGCAGGATTTAATGGTGATTTTTAAAGCCGTCAATGTTTAATTCAAACCAATCCCCCCAATCTAAAATCTAAAATCTCAAATCTAAAATCGATCCTATGCGATACCGGCGTTTTGGAAAAACGAATCTGCGGCTTTCAGTGTTCTCCCTGGGAACCATGCGCTACCTCGAATCTGAAGCAAATGCGGTGCAGACGCTGCAAGCAGCTATAGCGCAGGGGATTAATCACCTAGAAACGGCTAAAGGATACGGAAAAAGCGAAGAATATCTAGGGGCAGCCCTGAAAGCTGGTTTAGGGCTGCCCCGTTCCCAACTTTACATCACCACAAAATTCTCGCCAACCGACAATCGTTCTACCATGCAGCGGTGGATCGATGAATCCCTCTTAAGGTTGAATTTAGACTACATCGACTGTCTGGCAATTCACGGCTTGAATACCTGGGAACACCTAGACTGGGTAAAACGCCCAGATGGCTGTATGCAAGCAGTCCAGCAAGCTGTTGCCGATGGGCGGGTGCGACACCTTGGCTTTTCCACCCACGGTTGTTTGGAATTGATTCAGGCAGCTATCAATACAGATTTATTTGAATTTGTCAATCTGCATTATTACTATTTTTTCCAGCGCCACGACCCAGCCGTTGAATTAGCCTGGAAAAAAGACATGGGCGTATTCATCATTTCCCCCGCCGATAAAGGAGGACGCCTCTACACACCACCCTCTACCCTGAAAAACCTCTGCCATCCCTTAACGCCTTTACACCTGGGTTACCGTTTTTTATTGAGCGACCCTCGAATTACTACCCTCAGTTTAGGCGCTGCCAACCCAACTGAACTGACCGAACCTTTAAAAGTCGCAAACTGCGACGAACCCCTAACGCCCCAGGAACTAGAAATATTAGAACGCTTGCAGGTGCATTTAGAAAACGTTCTAGGAACGGATAAATGCAGCCAATGTTATGCTTGTCTCCCTTGTCCGGAAAACATCAACATTCCGGAAATCTTGCGGTTGCGAAATTTAGCCGTTGCTTACGAAATGACCGACTACGGTCAATATCGTTACCGCATGTTTGAAAACGCCGGACATTGGTTTCCAGGCGTCAAAGGAAACCGTTGCACCGAGTGCGGCGACTGTCTTCCCCGCTGTCCAGAACATTTGGATATCCCCGCTTTATTGCAAGATACTAATCAGCGTCTCAATGGTGCAGCAGGTCGCCGCCTTTGGGAATAGTAATTTTAGATTTTAGATGGCAGATTTGAGATTGAAATTTTCAATTTGGCAGCTTTATGTTTAATCCAAAATTACATCTAATATCAAGTTCAAAAATGCGGGAAAATTTTGTAGGTTGGGTTGAGGAACGAAACCCAATCCGTAAAATGTGGGATGGCGTTCGCGCCAGCGTGCGGTCGGCATATCGCGCTCAAGCCAACCTACGCATTTATAGCCGTTTGCAGCCTTCTCTTGTACACCTTCGTTTGTGTAGCGGCAGCATTAATGCTGCCGCTACACAAACGAAGCCCAATGGCTCTGGGTGCGATCAAAACCCGTTGGTGATAGGGAAAAAATTTCTCCGCGTCAGAGCGTCTTTGCGTCAGAGCGTCACTCTCAACCAACTACTTTTGACCACACCCAATGGCAATTCGTTGTATGCCAAATCTAAAATTGCTTTAATGGTTGTCAACCTGAGCGCAATTTTATTTTTACCAGCAGTAACAATAGCTGCACCAGAACCGTCTGCACCTCCTACAAATTGCCCGCCATTAGAACAAGGAACAAATCCGCCACCCATCCCTACAATAGCCGCTGGTTCTGTTGTGACTGCAAATACTATTTCCCAAACTGGACTGACAAGACCTAGCCTTTGGTGGGCTGACGAACAGTTTGGTAACAAATTGCTCAACAACTGGTGTGCTTACCCGAATGAACGTCGAATAGATTTAATTGTAAATCGACAAATCTGGAGCTTGCTTACGTATTTAGAACGCTACGCATTTGTTAATCACTTTGGTACGGTAGCCAGAGATTTTCAGTACAATGTTCGGGTTTTTAATCAGCAGAATACGCCTTTGGCAACTTATACCTGTAACTTCAGCGCGACTCCAGTCAGCTGCAATCTTAAACTAGATACTCCCAATATCAGGAGCCTTGGGTCAAGGTAAGATGATTGGAAGCGATCGCTGATTACCTTGGCAGAGCGATCGCACGTTAAGTCGGATTTAACAACAGTCGTGTCCGGGTGCATCGGCATTATATAGTTAATGGTGTTGTAGGGGCGGGTTTAACCAACAATTTTTGATCTGAGGTTAATTGTATCGATCAACCCGCTGCCCCGCGCGATCGCTATATAATATCATGTCCGCGAGAGATCAGTTGTGTATAGTTGATTGTGCGAAAAAGCGTTTTTTCTCCCCCATCCCCTTTGCTCCCCCATCCCCTTTGCTCTCCAAACGCAACCGATGCAACCGGACACGATATAACTCCACAGGATTAGGACTGACGCAAAGAAACTTTGGTGATACGAAACATAGTTGGTTTGGCAACCAGAGATCAAGGTCTCACCTTTGTTTCTGGCTTAGTCCTGCGTCAGTTCTGATGATATGATACCGAGTCCCAACGCATACGGACTTGTATAGTTAATGGTGTTGTAGGGGCGGGTTTAACCAGATACCTTTGATTGATAGCGAATTGTGTTGATAAACCCGCCCCCCTCGCGATGCCGATACAAGCGGACATGATATGAGAGGGTTTCAGAGTTTTCTCACAGACAAGGAAACGATCCCCAATCCACCGGACATGATACAGCCGTTTGCAACCCTATGAGGTACGGCTTTGTTTGTCTAGCGACTGCCATTGTTCGAGCTAAACTTTTATCAGGGGTACAAAAACCAAACACCTGACAAGAGGGATATATAGACGCTCGTCACTGACCCACGAATTCTATTCGGGGGCTTGTAAGAGGAGAAATCACCAAACTCTTAATACAAGACTAAACCAGTGTCTAGACGCTAACCGTAAGGGTAGGACAAAAAACTGAACTGCTTGGGTGTGGTAGCCCAGAAGACGTTAAGAATGCTTCCCTAGTTTTTAACCTCTCGCTTCAGTCAGTTTCGAAGGGAAATATATACCTAGCAATAGGACTTATCGTTAAATGTTTGTTCCAGTTGTAGACAGCAATAATCGCCCCCTGATGCCAACAACCTCTGCTAGGGCTAAACGTTGGATAAAATCGGGCAAAGCTACACCATTCTTTAAAAAAGGGGTGTTTTGTGTTCGACTCAATATAGAACCCATACTAGGAAACTATCAACCAATCGCAGTCGGTGTTGACCCAGGTAGCAAACGTGAAGGATTTACGGTTAAATCAAAATCAAACACCTATTTAAACGTGCAAACTCATGCAGTTGATTGGGTGAAAGACCATGTAGAAACACGTCGTAATATGCGACGGGCTAGACGATTTCGTAAAACTCTATGCCGTCAAAATCGCCAGAATCGATTAGTCAATAAACAGAAATTACCACCATCAACAAAAGCTCGTTGGCAATGGAAAATGCGTATTTGTGAATGGCTGACATCTATTTTTACGGTCACAGTATTTGTGGTCGAAGATATCAAAGCTAAAACATGGAAGAACCGACGCAAGTGGCATGTTATGTTTTCTCCCCTAGAAGTTGGCAAGCAGTGGTTTTATTTTGAATTACGTCGAATTGCCAATCTAGAAATTCGTTCGGGAAATGATACTTACACTGAGCGTCAAGCGTTGGGATTGAAAAAGTCTAAAAATAAATTATCCAATAAGTTTGATGCTCACTGTGTTGATTCGTGGGTTTTGGCTAATTGGTATGTTGGAGGTCATAGTGTTCCCGACAACACAAGAGTAATCGAAGTTGTTCCCTTAGAGTTTCATCGTCGTCAACTGCACCGACTGCAACATCAAGTAGGACAGGTTAGACCTCGCTATGGTGGAACCATCAGCGCTGGTTTTAAGCGTGGGTCAGTCGTCAAGCATCCCAAATACGGCTTTTGCTACGTCGGTGGTTGGCAGGAGTCACCCACCAAGAAAAATCCAGACAGAAAAACAATTAGCTTGCACCATATTAATTCAGGTAAGCGATTGACTCAAAATGCATTGCCCACTGATTGTAAGTTTCTTGCCTACAATTCGTGGCGCGTTGCTCTCGCCAAATAAATTTGGCGTGTCGTGTTCCGACCTGGTCTCTTGACGCACGGTTTCCACACTTCCCGGAGATTTTTAGATGACAACAGAAGAAGCAATCTTATTTATAGAAGCTACCCTGGAAGCCAAAACAGGTAAACAACTAAGTAACCCAGAAAAAGAAATCCTCAAAGCTGCTTGGGAAAACGAAACCTACAGCAGCGTTGCCGACAGCTTATACTTGAGTATCGGGCATGTTAAAGATTTAGCCTCCCTGTTATGGCAACGTCTTTCAGACGCACTTGGGGAAAAAGTAACCAAGAATAACTTTCGCCGTTTAGTGGAGCAGCTTTGCGGCGTACCCACTCGCGCCTCTGTGAAAATAGAAGCAAGCGAAACCGATCAACCTACAGACCCCAAAGCGAATATCCTAATTGTTGATGACCTGATAGAAAACCTGCGATTTTTAACAGAATTATTGACTAAGCAGGGTTACAAAGTTCGCAGCGTCACCAATGGCAAAATGGCATTAAAAACAGTCCGCAATAACCCCCCGGATGCGATTTTGCTCGATATTAAAATGCCTGATATGGATGGGTATCAAGTCTGCCTTGCCCTAAAAGCCGATGAAAATACCTCAGAAATTCCCGTGATTTTTTTAAGTGCGCTCGACCAAGTTATTGATAAAGTCAAAGCTTTTCAAGTCGGAGGAGTAGATTATATTACAAAACCCTTTCAGCCAGAAGAAGTAATTGCCCGCATTCAAACTCAACTGACTATCCAACAACAAAAACACCAGCTGCGACAGCAAATAGAGCGACATCAACAAACCGCAGAAATTCTCTACCAATCTCGCGCCCTACTGGCAAGTTTATTGAACAATTCCTTAGATGGACTGGCAGCGATGCAAGCGGTAAGGGATGCGATAACTGGAAATATCCAGGACTTTCGCTGTTTAGTATTGAATCCTGTCATTGCTAAACTATTTGGCAAAAAACGAGAAGACCTTATGGGTAAGTTAGCGTTCAAGAAACAACTTAATCAACTCACTCCAGGATTGTTTGATTTATTGGTGCAAGTTGTTGAAACAGGAGAATCCCTGGAGCAAGAATTTTATTGGAACTCTGATGACTTTCAGAAATGGTATTACTTGATTGCCGTTAAATTTGGAGATGGTTGTTCGATTACCATCCGCGATATCACAGAATTTAAGCAGCTTAAATTAAAGTTAAAGCTGCAAGCCGATTTTGCCTGAACAGGACTTATATCATGTCCGTATCGCTAGTGTATGGATGGCTAATTGCTAATTGCTAATTGCAAGCTTGTCAATTGCCTCCAAGAGCAGCCATTAGCGATTAGCTATTAGCAGTTACACAACCGTTGCCATGGGGAGCCAAAAACAAAGGTGATGCGTCAATCTCGCGACTAATCACCCACGATTTTTCGGATCGCCCTTTGTTTTTTTGCTTAAGTCCTGATGAATTATCTGCAATTCTGGCTGCTGGCGCTGTTTCTGAACTTTATTTTTGACCAACTAACGGTTCAGTTAAATCCAAAATTTTTTCAAACTCAAACTTATTAACCCAATCCTTGAGAGTCATTAACTCAAGAGCATGAGATGAAGGAATTTCCTCAATTAGTTGAGAAACTAATTCCGAATCTGCGTCCAGAGCGGCTTCATGCAATTTAGCAATCCATTTCTTGGACATAGCTGCTAGTATAACTGTTAAATTTAACGGTTCAACAGTCACATTTCCAGGGCGAGAAGGCGGATCTTTTTCCTCATAAATATAACTCACTCCCAGATATTTAGCCATGATGTCAAAAATAGTTTCTTCTTGGAATGGTTTTCGCACAAAATCATTGCAGCCAGCCGATAAAACCACCGACTTTTCTTCTTCAAACACGCTAGCAGTCAGCGCAATGACAGGGGTGGCTTGACCTTTGGTCGTGCTTTTAATGCGTTTCGTTGCTTCATACCCATCCATCACCGGCATGAGCATATCCATCCAAATCAAATGGGGTGACCATGATTCCCAAATTTCAATCGCTTCACTACCGTTACTAGCTTCTCGTACCTCAAAACCAACGGGCGAGATCAGTTGAACTAACAATTGACGATTTATATCGCTATCATCCACCACTAGGATGCGATATTTTGGTTGGTTAGGAGCAAGGGCAATAAGGCGACGACTTTGGGGTTGGTTCTCAACTATCCCATCAGCAATACCCACGGGAATGTCAAATAAAAACCTTGTGCCTTCTTTTGGTATTGCGTCGTCGTTCAATTCCCTGGGAGGGGTTCCCGGAGTAAAGATTTTACCGCCACTGATAACGGTTATTTTACCCCCCATCAACCTGACGAATTGATGGCTAATCGTTAATCCTAATCCGGTTCCTTCCTGCACTTTTTGCCCGGATGTGGTTTGTACAAAGGGTCGGAATAGTTTCTTGAATTCTTCAGCAGCAATACCAACCCCTGTGTCTTTAACCTCAAATTGAATTGTCCTCCTGCCCTTGTCAGTTGTCAGTTGTTTTTGGCGAATTACGACTCTTACGCTCCCAGATGCAGTAAATTTAATCGCATTACCGATTAAGTTAATCAGTACTTGCCGCAATTTAACTTCATCGGTGCGAATATATTTGCTTACATCAGGCCCACAGTCAAATTCTAACTGTAAACCTTTATTTTTTGCTCTCAAAGAAAACATATCTTCCACATCTGCCAGTAAGTGGTGGAGGTTGAAGTTATTTTCCGATAGCGCCATCCTTCCTGCTTCAATTTTCGAGAGGTCAAGCACCTGATTAATCAAAGTCAGCAGATGTTCTCCACTGCGATGAATAATGTTCAGGTTTTCCAGTTGTTTTTTTGAGAGATTTGCATCATAATTCATCAGTTGGGAAAAGCCGAGAATGGCGTTGAGGGGAGTTCGCAATTCGTGACTCATGTTGGCGATGAAAATGCTTTTGGCACGGTTAGCGGCTTCGGCTGCTTCTTTTGCTTGTTGAAGTTCGGCTTCGGCAAGTTTGCGCGAATTAATATCCTCTACTGAGCAAAGAATTTGGGTGGGGCAGCCCAAATCATCTCTAGAAAATACTACTTCTCGTGCCAAAAGCCAACGCCACTCCCCATTCTTGTGTCGGAAGCGATATTCGGTGGAGAGAACTTCATTGTCACCAAGATTGATGAAGCGACGCGATATGTCGTTCCATAAGTGTTGGTCATCTGGATGAAAGCAATCGATTAACCACTGTCTAGAAGCCTGGGAAATTTCCGCCGCCGAGTAGCCTAAAAATGTAGTATACTGCTGGTTAAGATAAACATTTGTTCCCTGCTTAAGGTCAAATAGAAACAAAATTTGCGGCACCGTATCGGCAATTTTTTGCAGAAAATATTGGCTATTGCGTAATGCTGCTTCAGCTTGTCTGCGAGCGCGGATTTCCTGTCTCAATCGGGTATTGCGCTTGATTAATTTTTGATTTCTTTGCCGCAGTTGTGCTTGCATAGAACGCAAGTTGAGTTGATGTTGGATCCGCGCTAACACTTCTTCTACGTAAAAGGGTTTTATAATATAATCAGCGCCCCCAATTTGAAAGGCTTTAGCTTTATCTAACCCTTCGGAGATCGCACTTAAAAAAATAACGGGTATATCTCTGGTTTGCGGGTCTGCCTTCAGTTTTTGGCACAGTTCATAACCGTCTAAATTGGGCATAAGTATATCAAGTAAAATTAAGTCTGGTGGACTTTTTTTCACAGCTTCTAAAGCTAAATATCCATCAGGAACGGGGCGCACGGCGTAGCCATTTTCTCGTAAAACCTTAACTAACAAACGTAAGTTATCAGGAAGATCGTCAACGACTAATATTTTTGCTATAGCTTTGGTGTTTTGAGGTAGAGCCATCTTAGTTTTCGGTCGGTTTTTCAAAAGTCCAGCGTGGCAATGTTATCCAAATTTTTTTGCCCAAAGAGACTGGTACTGTTTAACCGATTCCGGAGCAAGAGGAAGGAGAAATTCGCTCCGTTTTATAATTTCCGTTGGTGGCAAAAGTACCTGATTGTTTTTTAAGGAATCTGGTATCTCTTCGGGTTTCATGCTGACTAAGATGGGTGAGACAGCTTGGGTAAAGCGAGAAAGTTGACGCGCAATATCTGGTTGCCAACAGAAATCAATCCATTGTTGCACCAAAGGCGGAGTATCTGGACTTTTTTCGTTTTTGGGACGTACCCATAAATCTGCCCAAAGAGCGGTGCCAGATTGGGGAACCACTAGCTCAATTTGACGATAGCGTCGCGCCAGAGGCAATAAATCGGTAGACCAACCGACAGCCAGCCAGGTGTCTCCTAAAATTAGGGGTTGTTGGTAGGCATTAGAACTATAAAATTTAACTTGCCGATCCAGGGCGCGAAGGTTTTCTTTCAGTTGTGGAACTTTGTCAAGATTTGGGGTGTTGTAGGATAATCCTAGTTTCTTTAAAGTCAGGCCGATGACTTCCCGTGGTTGGTCGAGTAAGGAAATGCGACCTTTGCAGTCCTCCCGCCACAAATCCGACCAGTCTGTAGGCGGCTGCAAACCACTCGAATTAAATTTATCGCGACGATAGGCAATAACCGTGCTGCCCCATCGGTAAGGCGCCCCCCAAATTTTTCCGTTTGGATCTGGTTGTCCAGTGTCGTTACGCCGCACGAGTTGTTGCCACTCTTGGGGTAATTGCTGCCAAGCTTTGAGCTGTTTTGGGTCGAGGGGTTGAATTAGCTTCTGTCTAATTGCTGGGGCTAACCAATAATCCCCCAATGTGACCAGATCGGCAGTGGGAGTGGTTTGTTGACCGCCAAAAGGCAACAGCCGCCATCCCAGATCGTTATCGCTTGATTTTTTCTGCCAAGATCGCAGCCGTGTAAATAAGTCCAATAGCTGAGCTTCCGCCACAAAATCCAATTTGGCTGACTGCTGCAATCCCTGGCGAAATTCATCTAAAATTTGGGCTGGGATAGAATCTTTCAGCAGCCGTACTTTCAACGCTGTCCCAGGGTTGCGATCGCACCCGCTCACTAGCCCAGACAACGTCAGGCTTCCCGCACCGACTAAAAAAGACCGTCTCTTCATCTGATTTTGGCTCGTGGCTGCTCATATCCCGCTCTTTTAGATTATCTTAAGCGGTTTTGCAGCGTTATAGGTAATGGGTAATGGGTAATTGGTAATGGGTAATTGGTAATCGAATATCCACAGAACTTACGCTCATATTCCGGGTTTCTCTTAGAATAAACCCGGTTTCTGGCCTCGACCAGCCTCCGTCTCGATCCACCTACTACCCTTTTGACCCTTAGCCGCCAAAATTGTTCGCTTTCCTTCTAGTAATTTTTTCCTATTTAGCTGCCGAGTTAACGTAAAGTTTTATAACAAAACTGAAAAGCAGATGATAGTGCCATTTCTATCAAAAGTTAAATAATCCTATTGTTAGATTACTTTTAACTTATTGTTCTTTAGGATGAAGGAAGCAATCAGCACTCATTGGGGCTTGGCATGGATTCATTACAAAATCAAGTCACCGCTTTGAATCACAAAGTGGATGCACTGTATCAAATTATCGAGCAGCTAAGTAATAAATTATCCGAAGTTATCTCTGAAGTAAGGCTAACGGCTGGCTCTAGCATTGACGGATCGCCGCTGAAAACCAACGAAAGACGCTACTCCGCTTTAGCTAATAGCCGTCTCGATACGGCTTTTGCACACAAAGATGTCCTAGTTGATACCAACTACTTAGATGCGGGTTCTACTACCCGCGAAAAAGAGTTGTCACCAGAAATACAAATCCAACGGCTAACCGCACAACTAACAGCAGCATACAACCGCATTGCCGCTTTAGAAGAACAATTACTCGCTCAAAGAGTTCATTAACCCGGTAGTTGACCTGACATTAGCTTGCTTTGTCGCAAATGTATGGAAGGCGTGTGTCGTTTCCCAACAGACAAGGAGTTTTCCTTGTCTGTTTTTGATTCGGGACTTACGCAAGGGCGTTGCCATCACCAAAGTTTCGACCTAGATCTCTAGCTGACAAATCAACGATTTTTCAGAGAAACTTTGGTGTTTGCGTAAGTCCTATGATTGATATTGCCGCTTTAATTGGCGAAACGTTCTGCGATTGATTCAATTGCTTGAAGTAGTTGAGTTTGCTTCCAGCCTTTGTATAAAGAAGCTGCAATGCAGGAAGCACCCGCTCCTACGCCTTCCTTTACATATCCTTGTTCGTAAGCTTGTAGCTTTCCGTAACGCGAGGTAACAAAACTCAGCTGGGTAGCGATCAAAGGTACTGAGCCAATTTCTTGTGCCAATCCTAGCGTGTCGCCCGTGGGGTCTTCTGCCACCCAGCGGGTGGTGCCGACGACAATTTGTTCGGGTTGCCAATTGAGGGAATATTTGAGGGCGATGTCTCGCATCAGCGCGTAGACGGCGAGCATTTGCGTCCCACCAGCGAGCATAACACCCGTTGTCCGACTGGCTGCGATCGCCATCCCAGCCACCACCACCTGCATCGGATCTCCCACCGCTGCGATTAACTGTAGCGGGGGCCCAGGAGCAGGTGAGCGGGTGGGCGGGTGGGCGGGTGGCAAAGAGTGGGGTCCAGCGTTTGACTCTCTATTCTCCCCTGCTCCCCATCTCCCCTGCGCACCTGCTCCCCATCTCTCCCTCGCCGCTTGCAGTCCTGCTTGCACGATCGCCCACTTCTGGGCATGATTGCATTGGGGATGGCTGCTATTGACCTTTCCAGCGGCTTTGATACCCAAGCCAGTTAAAACCGCAAGTGCAGTTGTCGTTCCTCCCACGACGCATTCGCCTAAAATCAGATAGCTCGATGGGTGGTTTTGGGCTAACTTTTCGCCCCATGTCAATCCTTGCTCGAATAAATTTTTTACCGTGGCTAGTTCTAGAGCATTCCCGGAAGTGAGACAGCTAGCACTTGTACCGCCTAAATCAATTGCAGGTACAGACGGCGGTTCGGGCAGTCCAGCGTTGAATAGATAAACTGGTAGGGACAGGGTTTCCACAACTGCGCGGGTAATGATTGCGGGTGAAGCACCCGCTGCCAGGGGTGGCAAGGGATATTGGGGGTTGGTTTGGCAACCTTGGGACAAAAACTCGGCATCTGCGATTGCAGTATAGCGCCGGTCATCTGGCGTTGCACCGGCTGCCGAAATTCCCGGAATTAATCCAGTTTCGGTAAATCCTAAAACGCAAGCGAACGCAGGTTGGCAACCTTGGTATCGCTGCAACCATCGGTGTCCTGCTGGTATTTGGGTGTAAACGCGAATCGGTAATGGGTCATCGGGCATAGAATTAATTGTAGATTTTAGATTGAAGAAAAGTGAGGGAAAGCATTTTCGCTTTGTTTGTGTAGCAGCAGCATTAATGCTGCTGCTACACAAACTTGCGCCAAAGGGCTGGATCAAGAAGAGGAAAGCAATCCGCTATAGATTGAAGAAAAGCAGATTTAATTAATGTAATGCCAGATTTTAGATGGCCAATTCCAAAGATAATTTCAATCTAAAATCTCAAATCTAAAATCTGAAATTCCCTTACTCGCCTTCATAATCGAGCATGACCTGTACCCAAGTGGGGGGGCGGGGGATGGGGTTTCCCAGGCGGTCTAGGAGAAACCAAGCGGCGATGTGGACGACGAATAGGTAAACGATATTGTTTAGAAGGACAACAGCGAGAGCGAGCGCTTGAATCAGCACAACACTCGGCGTAGCTAATAAACCCAACTGCAAAAATATCCACTCTGCTAGCTGGGTGACTTGAACGATCAAATAAACCCAAAGGTCTTCGCCCAACAAAATTGAAACCAACCAAAACCGAAAAAAGAAACCTATCGTTCCCAGCAGCGAACCCAAGGCGATAGAAACAGCCCAGTTAGTGCGGCGTCGCCAACAAGCCCCCAGCAGGACGCCCAACAATCCAAACGGCATAAAATACTGAATGCTGCGGGGTGGTCCCATCAGCACCGAAAGCAACAACCCAGAAACCAAAGCCGACATCCAAGCGGCGCGATAGCCCCACCGCAGATAAACCAAGGCAATTGGCACTGGGAAAAAGATCCGCAGCACCGGACCGAGGGGAAAATAATAGTTGACCAGCCAAATCAAGCTAGCGGTACTGGCTAAAAAAGCCGTTTCCACCAACACCAAAGCATTCGTAGCTCGAACCTGGGGTGAGGATACAGGGGGACTGGAAGCGGAATCGCTTGCCCTCGACTCTGGGGTTGCTTCAAACGGATCTTTCATGGCACTAGCAGACCACCCAATTGATTTTGACGGGTTTTATGGTTCATTTTCACCTGCTTAAGCAGCTTTTTAGATAATGAGACGTTCGAGGGCATTGATATCGGGGATACGCAGCGTTTCTTGATCCCGCTGAATCAATCCTTTCTTTTCCAGCTTCGTCAGTACCCGCGTCACCGTTTCCCGCGCCAGTCCTGAGAGACTGCTCAATTCCCGGTGGGGTAAATTCGGAATTTCCGTTCCTTCTGACGTGCGCTTACCCTGCCCATCAGCCAAGAATAATATCGTGTCTGCCACCCGCGACATACTATCAGATTCTCGCAAGCGCAGGCGACGGTTAACTTGACGCAGGCGTCGCGCCATCAGCTGGGATAAGCGGACTCCCGCCATTGGTTCGCCATAAATCAACTGTACGAAATCCTGAGCGGGCAGGTTGGCAATCATCGTGGTAGTCAGGGTGATCACGTCGGTGGAACGAGGCACCTCGTCTAGTGCCGCCATTTCGCCGAATACTTCCCCTTTGCCCAGGATATTCAGCGTTACCTCTTTACCATCTAGGTTATAGGTACGAATTTTCACCCAGCCATCCAAAATGAAGTAAACCGAACTCCCCCAGTCATTTTCCAGCAAAATTACCTGATTGGCTGGATGGCTGCGCGTGACAACGTGAGCCGTCGCTTTTTCGACGGCTGGTTCTGGTAAACCTGTAAAAAAAGGAGTGTTACGAATTAGCGCATTCACATTCGTCTGGGATTCTGTAGGGCGGATTCTATCTTCCATGAGGCCATCATGTCACGAGGAGTCTCGAATAACTGCGATCTATATCAACAGTGGCCTACTGAATTGGCACTGACTGATAGCGTGCAACACAAAACTTACACAAATCAAGCATTGCGCTTAAATTGACGTTTGCTTCCTGCCTCAACCAAGGATGACGGCATCTTCTTGTCCGCAGGCGTAAATTCCGGCGTTGCCCACCGTACTCGGTCTGGTGGTGCATGTTCTAGATTGATAGCGGCGTTCAAATCCCGCGAGATCGCATTTTTACAAGCACCACAATTGAATACTCTTTTTGGCAGCGGTATTGGTTGGACATGACCGCACTTATAACATGTTTTCCACCATGGAAACCACCTATCCACAACTTCTACCTGAGTGCCGTATAATGCCTGTTTTTCAATCCCCATTCTGCTGCAATCGTATAAACCAATACTGCCAATATATTTGGCTAGCTTGCTATTAGCAATCCTGCCAAAACTGTTCAAATCTTCACTGGTAATAAGGTAGTACTTTCGACTAATAGCCTTCGTTGTTTTCTGCCATAAATCGCTTCTGATGTTAGCACCTGACTTTTTCAAACCCGTGAAACTGTCCCGACTCTTTTTAGATTTGTATTGAGGAGAGCCAGTTTCACCCTGTCGCCACCCCTCAACAGCTTTAGCCAAATTCCAAAGCAGTGCTGATGAGTAGATAGCTGATGGGTACTGTTTCATCCCAGCATATTCAGCCTTAGTTTTGACATGGTTGGTGAAGACTTTCTCCATCTGGGTTAACCCCTTGGATTCCCTAGCTTTGATTCCCTCAAATCCCCATGACCAGACCAGTAGCGATAGCCCAAAGTTATACACTTTGCGACTAAATCCGCCGCCACCAGCAAGCCTTGAACGCTCTTTGTTGTTGAGTTTTAACTCTAACTTCAGGCTGTACATCGCTACTACGACCGCATTGGTAAGGAAAACTTAAAGATTTGCAACTGGGTAATGGGTGTCAGATTGTGAAACTCAATGTTAAGGATTAAGCGAAATACGTAGAGATTTGGTTACTTAGTACTGCGTCTTTAAAAAAATCTCTCGCGAATACAGCCCACCACCTTTAAGCGTGGGATACAGCGCGGTCAGCATATGGACGGTGCTGTCTTAAGTGTCAGCAGCCCTAAGTTTTCCCTTGAGAGTTCTGATATAGCTCCTAAGTACATCAGTCTGGGTTCGCCTCTCTTGTTCCCAGTAAGCTTTCAGTATTTCTTTTTGCTCATCTATTGCCTCAAACGTGATGAATTTTCTTCCCTTTGCCATTGTTTTGTACCAATTTATCCGGTACAATAATTCTATCAGGAACATCCTGACACCTGAACTGGATGTTGCAGTTCAACAAAAAAAACAAGTTGTTGATTGGTGAGTAAAAAAGCCACCTCTGAACCATCCAATTTATCTAGAGAGGGGTACGCAAAACCTAGCCAGAGGTTGAGACTGTAATCGTCGTAGTTGATAGATGGGACGGGGTGAAAGGCACTCCCGGTGGCAGTAAAATGCCTCCCTGATGTTGGTAGTGATATCAACAAAAGAAACGGTAAGGGGCAACTCCATGAATAAAACTCCAATGAGGGAGAACGTTGTTCGCAGACCAAGAGTTGGGCTAGACGGGAGAATCCAACGTGCTAAGAGCCGTTGGACTGTCAAAATATCAATATTTTTTGCATCAGGACTGACCAGCGATCGCGATTGAGATAAAACAGTATAGAACGAATGCGGCAAGCGATCGCGTGCCTTAAGCATCCGCTTTTTGCGAAGCCGTTCGCATATAGTAGCGTCTGGGTTGGCGATCTTCGGTTGGCGAATCGCTACCAACCTACTGAGGATGACACCAGCTCGCGATCTTGAACCCAGGCTCCGGATGGCGCAAGCTTAAGCGGCAAAACCCCAAGCAACGCTGCACGGGGCTTGACAGTCGGGATCGCTATCACCACTCAGCTAGCAAGCAGCCGTAATTTTGACTACGCTGTCAACCCTTGCTGTTTTTAGCATACACTTTGTGTAGAACCGTTAGCTTGAATAGCGAGAAGCCCCACGTCTCAACCCGACAAGTGAGCGTGGGATGAATCGCGGGGCAAGGTCGGTACGGAGTTGCCCAATATGATTGTGTTGCATAAGAGCAGCTGTTATCATACTTAACTAAGCGTGATAAAGGTCGAGTCATGTTGAGAGCAGTCAAGGTCAGACTTTACCCAACCGAATTGCAGAAACAGCATCTAGCGCTAGCCTTTGGCTGTGTTCGTTGGGTCTGGAACCAGTCTCTTGTTACCATGTCCCAAACCTACAAGGACACTGGCAAGGGCATTTCTGCTCTCACCATGAAAAAGCAACTTCCTGTATGGAAGAAAGAACACGAATGGCTAAAGGTTTGCTATTCGCAATGTTTACAGCAATCCGTACTGAACCTATCTCAAGCCTTTATCAACTTCTTTGATGGGAGGGCAGGATACCCAACCTTCAAAAGTAGACATGGCAGGCAGTCGCTTCAATATCCTCAGAACGTAAAGGTTTTGAGTAATAGCGAGATTAAGTTTCCTGGTCTACTGGGAACGGTGAAAGCCAAAATCCACAGAGATGTTACAGGGGAACTTAAGACTGTCAATTTATCCAAAATACCAGATGGCAGATACTATGCTTCGCTGTTGATTGAGGATTATATCTCACAGCCTGATACTAAAAGTGATGGTAAAGCGGTAGGGATAGACTTAGGAATAATTGATTTTGTCGTCACATCAGATGGCTCAAAGTATCAAAATCCTAAACACCTAAGCAAGAGAGAAAAGAACCTAAAACGCAAGCAAAGTAAACTCGGCCGTAAAAAGGATAAGACTACAGGTAAACGCCGTAAGGCGAAACTTGCCGTAGCTAAAGTTAACTCAAAGATATCTCGGATCCGAGAAGATTTTCTCCACAAGCTATCCCGTAAGATAGTCAACGAGAACCAAGTAATTGTGGTGGAAAATATGGCAGTGAAGAATATGGTCAAAAATCATAATCTAGCCAAAAGTATTTATGATGCTGGCTGGGGAATGTTTTGCACCATGCTCAAATACAAAGCTGAAGCAGAAGGAAAAGTATACTTGGAAATTGATAGATTCTTTCCTTCAACACACCTTTGTTCAGAGACACTGCTATCAATACCAAAGATGGATTTGTCTATCAGGATGTTTGTTTGCCCTCACTGCGGTAATCGACATGACCGAGACATTAATGCCGCCATCAATATCAGAAATGAAGGCTTACGGATTTTGGCGTTGGGAACCAGCGCTTCTGCCCTTGGAGGGAGTGTAAGACCAAAGAGGTTTGGGCGTAAGTCCACTACTGATGAGGCTACTCCCCGTGAATTGGGAAGCCTACGCTCACCTGTAAAGGGAGCGTAGGTAGTTCACCTTGATAATTCTTAACGCGCGACAAAAGCATCCACTGCCCAACCTTAAATTTAGATATCCGCAGGGCAAGCAGGAATTGGGGGTCTTTTCAAAGCTACCGACTACTGATGACAAAATCCATCATCATTGAACAAAGCATACCCCTTCGCGCTCGCTGCGGGGAGTGTCAATTCTAACAAGGGAGTCAATCGTGACGTTCCAGACGGATCAAATTCAGGCAATGATTGCGGAGATTGACGCCGTACTCAATCAATCCGCCTCCTTTGGCTTGGGTTGGTTGAATTCTAGAGCAACCGCTCAACAGCGTCGGGTTTTAGAGCTAGTTCGCAGCAACCTCCTTTCTCTCGAACAACAAATAGCGAGAGCAGCAGCATTTGAGCCAAAGCCAAAGCCATCCTCCCAAGAGGCTTCAAACCAACAATTGCAGTCAGTGCGCTCGGAGATAGCCGCTTTACGTCAGCAACGGCAAGCTCTGATGCAAGAAATCGAGCAGCTAGAGCAACAACGACAAAATTACTTATCCCAACAGCAACAATCGACACAAAAGCAGCAAGCGATCGCCCAATTCTTTCAAGCGCTGATGGGTAACTTACAGGAAACTCTCACGCCACAAATCGTACAAACCCTCTCCCATCTAGAAACCGAGTTGGTAACCGACCAATCTCCCCATAGTCCCTCCCCGGATGTAGAAGTAACAGATGTAACTTTGCCTCCCCAGTGGCAAGAGCAGGCCGCTCAACTGCGGAAACAGCAAGCAAGGCTGGATCGACTGTTGAAGTCCCTCGATGCCAAACTGAATTTAATGTTTGAAACGCTACAAGTGAATATGCAAAAGTATCAGTCGTCGTTTTCTCAGGGACTGGAGAAAATGCATAGCCTCAGCGCGGAGAGCGAGGCGATGTTGACAGATCTGATCGCTGGGATAGAGCAGGAATTAGAGCAAGCGGCTAGAGCGAGCCAAGAATCTACCAGCAGTGCGATAAGTGCTGACGCACAGGCTACCGCCACCGCAACGGCAGAAACAACCACCGCCTCCCCATCAGCACCAGGATTATCCGATCCAAATCCTTCTCGGTTCAAGCAGTACCATCCTGACGACATACTCCTACCCTATGCCGGTTTTGAGTGGCGTCCATCTGAACAACAACCGCAGTCTGATGTCAACCGTAAGGATACGGAGAAGGAAAGTAGAGAAAGAGAAAGTAGACCAGAAGCGCTTTATGGGGGAATGGCGGCGCTGGTAGCGCAAACAGAGAGCGCCCCAACCCAACCGCCAGCTCCGGCACCGGCACGGTCCTTAGGCAGTATCGGCGAGGCAGAAAGGGTCGATACGATTAGCACCCTGACCGATTTAATCGAAAATTCTGCCCTGGGTCAAAGTAGTCCGCCCCAAGAGGAGGTACTCTTAATCAATCCGGTAGAAGCGCAACCCCTTAATGATGAAACGGACAAGGAGGAACTGGAGGATTCTTCCCCCCTCGATACCGATGTTTCTACTTTAAAGCAACCCCAGTCACCGGGGTTGGACGAATCTGTAGAGGACTTGCCGACCTCGATCAAGCAGATAGAAGCCGATCTGAACTTAGAACCAATTGCTACAACTTTAGGGGAATCAGTAGAAGCACAGTCAGCAATACCCCAGACACAAATGCCAGCAGCAAACCCTGGCGCTCAGGTAGTGGGTGCATCCGCCGCCACAGGGGAAGAAGAAGAAGTCGCTGGTGCAATCCCTGATGATATTTTGGCTGAATTTGATGAACTGTTTGGCGGTTCGACTCAAGACCCAAGACCGGCTGTTTCAGATATTAAAGCAAACTTGGCTCAACCGGAAGTTGATAACTTAAAGCCACCCGAACCCGCACCAGAAAAAAAAGCAGCACCGAGGCAATTTAGGAAAGCAGCAGCAACAGAGATTAATTCTTTCTCTAACTCATTTGATGCCGTTCCATTAACACCCCCTCGCTTCTGGTATTTGGGAATTGACTTTGGTACAACCGGACTGTCGGCGGCATTATTGAATGGCAAAACCCGCCAGGTTTATCCCATTACCTGGTCAATTGCGGGAAAGATGGATGAAAGCGATCCGTTATTTCGCCTACCCGCTGTTGTTTACGTAAAACAAGAAAATAGTGAAAGCGCTGCTTTTTTAATTACTCCAGAAACAGAGTCGGGGATATTGCTAAAGAACTTTAAGCAATATCTGAAAATTGGCCTTCCTTATTACTCATCTGAAACTGGCAATTGGGAGCCAGCGATACAGCAATCGAATCATCCGGTTGCCCTACACTGGGTTGGACAAGCACTGCAAGCATTGCTTTCAACCCTCAAACCAAACGCAGAAAAGCCGGAAAATGTCGAGTCCCAAGTTTCAATTTCAGCAGTAGGTTTGGCAGCAGAAAACCTTAATCGGGCCCTGAGTGAGTTGGCAGGCGCGATCGCATCAGTACCCGCAGAGTGGCCTGAAGCATACCGCTTTAACGTCCGAGAAGCAATTTTAGGGGCAAATTTAGTCGAAAATCCGGAACAAATTTGCTTTGTGGAGGAAGGGATCGCTTCGGCGCTTGCCCAGTTAGTGCAAGCTAACTTCAGTTGGCAAGGGGATACTTTAATTATCCACTCAGGAGCCAGCACAACCGAACTGGGACTGGTAGAAATTCCAGAAAATATTACCTCATTATCTTACTCAGACTTCGCTTGCCGTAGTTTTCCCTATGCGGGCAACTTTATCGACCAAGATATTATCTGCCAGCTACTGTTAAAAGATGAAGCAAGCAGGATTGCGGAGCGATTAATCGAGCCTGAAAATTCTTCCTTAGAGTTGCCATTACCGGGAGAACCCGATCTGGCGACGCGCTATCGCTTGCAGCAAATCTTAGAAAGTTCCCCCATCGGACAAATACTTTTAGAAGCAGCAAAGCATGTAAAGCTGGACCTTCAACATCAAGACAGTTCTACGTTAGAAATCGATCGATACCGTTGGGTGTTGCAGCGTCAGGCATTGGAAAACCTGGTTTATTCACCTTTTATTCAATGCCTCAATCGAGAACTGAACGTTTTGCTCGTGCGCCAGGGTGTGGCGGTAGAATCGATTCGTCAAGTAATTTGTACGGGTGGAACGGCTCGCATCGATGCGATACGAGAGTGGGTGCGTCAAAAACTCCCCAATGCTACTTTAATTCAAGACACCAACCAAAACGCCAGCGTGGCTTTGGGATTGGTTACTTTGCCCCTATATCCCCAAGTTTTGGATGCACCCCGACACCAGTACGGAGACTATTTTCTACTGTTAGAACTTTTACGTAGCTTGCGCGAGCAACCCCTCTCAGTAGGGAAAATTACCCAGTTACTCGAGCGGCGGGGAATTAATACGGGTGCTTGTCAGCAACGCATCCTCGCTTACTTAGAAGGTTATCTTCCCCCTGGAATTGTTCCTTCTTATGCGGATGCGTTGATGCTAACCGAGGCGTCGCGACAGAATGCGGCGAACGCATCTGCACCGCTGTTCCATAAACAAGACAATCAAACCTATTGCCTCAATGCCGAAACAAGCGATCGCTTGCGCCGCTATTTTAATGCCGTCTTGGAGCCAACCCGCCAAACCTTCGAGGAACCATTAGGCGTTTACTGGTTGACCCCAACCGTCAACAGGTGATGGTTAAATATACTAATGAGTTGCGATTTATACTTGATGCTCGAATAACAGCGCCTGTTGTAAAAACTTTGCGTGCAAAGACTTTAAAAGGTTGTAGCCAAAAACAAAATCGGGGTAAGAAGCATGGAGTTGGTATAAATTGTCTAGTAAAACCCGCAAAAAATAGGAGAAATTAGGGAAAGCTTGGTAGCAGCATAATTGGGTTAACTGCAACTTTATATCGGTAAATATGCAAATAGAATGATCGAAACTTGACATTTCATCTTCCGTTTTACAAGATTTGGTGAATCTGTAGTTTCACCAATTTCGTGGGCGAGCAACTCTGGTTATATTGGCAAGAGAAGAAAGATAAACCCCAGAAGCTGACCGCGAGTGCGATGATTACATCTGACCTGCCTACTACCAGTCGAATTCAACCCACGCTCGTTCCCCAACGCCGCCGGGTTTGTTCGGCAAGAAAAGACATCCATCCCTCTGTTAAAAGCACAACCAAGCGCCTGATTGATATTGCAGGAGCTGTGGTAGGATTGGGGATTGCAGCCCTTGTGGCGGTTCCTGTTGCGATCGCTAACCAATTCAATAGCCCAGGGCCAATTTTATACAGTCAAATTCGCGTTGGTCTTAACGGTCGCACCTTCCGCATTTGGAAATTCCGCTCAATGATAGTTGGTGCGGATAAACTCAAACACCTGATTAGCAATCAAGCCAAAGGTCATATTTTTAAGAACGAAAACGACCCTCGCATTACCAAAATCGGTCGGTTTCTGCGCCGCACCAGTTTAGACGAATTACCCCAATTCTGGAACGTGTTGAAAGGAGATATGAGCTTGGTGGGAACTCGTCCGCCTACAGTAGATGAAGTGATGAAGTACGAACCCCACCACTGGGAAAGGTTGAGAGTTAAACCGGGTATTACTGGCGAGTGGCAAGCAAACGGTCGCTCTAGCGTTAAAGATTTTGAAGATATCGTCAAAATGGATCTGGACTACCAGGATAAGTGGTCAATTGCCTACGACATCCACCTAATTCTGAAAACTATCCCCGTTGTCTTGAATAAGAGTGGCGCTTGCTAGTTAGGGCAGTTTGGGTTAAGACTACGGGGTAAATCAATTCGATCCTCAGTGGTGCATTTACCTGTTATTGAGTGCTTCTGTTAGACCAATCGTTTAGGAAACTCTTTTGTGGCTTTTTAAACCCCCCTTTTTTAGGGGGGTTTTGTGTTTTAGCCCTGGATATTTGTGGCAGGGGCACGGGTAGGGGCACGGCAATATCAAGTTATCCGGCGCGGTAGACAAGGTAAAAGATGCCGTGCCCGGAAAGTAGGGGCACGGCAACATCAAGTTATGGGGTAGTAGACCAGCTCAAACATGCCGTGCCCCGAAAGTAGGGGCACGGCAACATCAAGTTATGGGGTAGTAGACCAGCTCAAACATGCCGTGCCCCGAAAGTAGGGGCACGGCAACATCAAGTTATCCGGCGCGGTAGACAAGGTAAAAGATGCCGTGCCCCGAAAGTAGGGGCACGGCAACATCAAGTTATGGGGTAGTAGACCAGCTCAAACATGCCGTGCCCCGAAAGTAGGGGCACGGCAATATCAAGTTATTGGGTAGTAGATCAGCTCAAACATGCCGTGCCCCTACATCCCGAAATTTATTTCCCGGCACTTTTGTCGGGGCACGGCAATATCAAGTTATTGGGTAGTAGATCAGCTCAAACATGCCGTGCCCCTACATCCCGAAATTTATTTCCCGGCACTTTTGTCGGGGCACGGCAATATCAAGTTATGGGGTAGTAGATCAGCTCAAACATGCCGTGCCCCTAC